>NZ_JAFMKL010000012.1:0-28809 GCF_017852955.1 Vulcanococcus sp. DEBay_Sum22DG08_74 | reverse complement strand
TGCCAGCGGTTGGAGGACATCAGGCGCTGAAACTCTTGCGGGCGGGGATTGGATAGGGAATGCGGCGATGGCGCATCCGCCGCCACACCCGAACGAAGGCGCGGACCAACAGCTCCAACTCTGCAGGGGTCAGGCCGCTGTCTGTGAGTTGGCCATCGCGCCAGCGGGCCTCGACGATGCTGCGCACCACATCGCGGGCCTGGGTTTCGCTGGTGTCGGGGGGGAGCGAGCGCAGGGCCGCCTCGCAGCCATCGGCCAGCATCAACACCGCCGTCTCCCGGCTCCTGGGTGTTGGACCGCGGTAGCGGTAATCCTCCTCGCGGATCTGGGGATCACGCCGGCGGGCTTCATGGAGGAAGTAGCCCATCTTCAACGTCCCCTGGTGTTCAGGGATGAAGTCCGCCAGGGGTTTGGGCAGCCGGTAGCGCTTTGCCAACTTGAGGCCCTCATCCACGTGGGCCTGGAGGATCCCCGCACTCAGTTGGGGGTCATCGAGTTGGTCATGGGGGTTGTCACCCCCCTCTTGGTTTTCGATGAACCACTGGGGGCCATGGAGTTTGCCCACGTCGTGATACAGCGCCCCCGTGCGGGTCAAGTCGATGTCGGCGCCGATGGAGCGGGCCCCCTCTTCGGCTAGGCCGCAGATCATCAAAGTGTGCTCGAAGGTGCCCGGGGCTTCGCAGGAGAGACGCCGCAGCAGTGGCCGCTCCAGATCCGCCAATTCCATCAAGCGACTGCGGGTCAGGAGGTCAAAAAAGCTCTCGACCATCGGGCCGATCAGCAGGACCCCCAGCAGCAGCCCGCCCAGCACCAGCGCTTCTCCGGTGAGGTCCGATCCGATCGGGAGGCCCCCCTCCCGAACACCGCGGAAGAGCTCCAGCTGCAGCAGCAACCATTCAGCAAGCAGCGCACCCAGTGGCACCAGCAGGGCCAGCTGCAGCAGCTGGGCGCGGTTGCGTTGGCGATCCGCCAGAACGGCGGTGATGGCGGCCACGGCCGCCGCGATCAAAATCCGCTGGTCAAAAAAGGGAGAGAGGGGAAGCGGCCAGAGCAGGCTGGCCATCGCCAGCCAGGCCAGTCCGGCGGTGGTTCCCAGTCCCTGGGCGAGCAGGAGCGTCGGCGGAACGAGCAGTGCCAGGGGGCTGGCGGCCGCACCGAGCCAGAGCTTCAGGCCTTGGACGAGCGCCAGCAGGCCCAGGGCGAGGAGCGCCTGACGGGGCTCCAGGCTGACCCGGCGGTTGCGGATCAGCAGCACCATCACGCTGGAGGCGGCCAGGGCTTCCGCGAAGTGCTGCAACCAGGCGCCAATCAGGGGGCGCCGGTTGACCAGGCCGAAGTAGTCGAGGACCGCATAGGCCTGCTGACTGATCGGCTCTCCCTGCCGGGCGATCAGTTCACCCTTCCTGACTTGAATGGTGGGGATCCCCTGCTGGGTGAGCAGGTCCTCCAACATCCGCTGGCTGAGGGCCGCGTCGATGCGGAGGTTGGTGCGCCCCTGTAGGGAATTCGCGATCAGGCGCGCGCCGAGGCCCAGCTCCGGCTCCTGCATTCCCTCCAATTGATGGCGGGCCGCTTTCACCAGCTGTTGCCGGGCGACATTGCCCACCACCCCTTGGCGCAACATCCGCGATTGGGCCTGGCGCAGTTCCTGCTCCCAGCGCAGGAGCTGCCGGCGACTGGAGCGCCTCAGCCAAGCCCGCTCCTGTGGGTTGATGTCGATTGGAGCGACCTGCTCTTGATCGCTCGCGGCGAGACGGTTGACGGCTTCGAGTTGGCGCTCCAGCCGCGCCTCGAGGTCCTGGCTTTGGCGCTCATCCACCACCTGGACATAGGTCCGCAGGCCCAGTTGGGAGCGGCGCTGCTCCAGGGCATCGGAGTCCACCACCGTGGCGGCCTTCGGCGCTTTCGCGGTGAAGGGTGCAGGGATGCCCGGCCGCAGGCTCGGCTCCACCAACCAGGGCCAGCTGGAGACCAGGGCCACCACCAGGGCCATCAGGACGACGCCTGCGCTCGCGCCGCGCTTCCAGGGCGTCAGCACCTGACGCGGCATCTCCAGCCGCAACAACTGCCTCCAGAGACGCTGGAGCCTTCGCCAGAGCTGGGGCACGGTGCTCAGGCGAGTCACGGCGAGGGCATGACAGGTCCCCACGCTAGCCCTGCCGTTGCATGCTGAGAGGAGATTGCCTGCCCCTCGCCATGGCTCAGCGTCTCGACGGCCGTCAATTGGCAGCTGCGTTGGAAGAGCGCCTCGAGCGCGTCGTGGCCGAACGTCTCGCCCAGGCCGGCCGGCCCCCGGGCCTGGCGGTGCTGCGGGTGGGGGATGACCCGGCCAGCGGTGTGTATGTCGCCAATAAAGAGAAGGCCTGCAGTCGTATTGGCATCACCAACCTGGGCGCCCATTTGCCCGCCGAGACCCCGGCGGCGGAGGTCTTGAGCACGATCCAACGCCTCAATGCCGACCCTGCGGTCGATGGAATCCTGCTGCAGCTGCCGCTGCCGGAGGGACTGGACGAAGGTCCCCTCCTGGCGGCGATCGATCCCGAAAAAGATGCCGATGGATTGCACACCCTCAACCTCGGCCGCCTGCTGAAGGGGGAGCCCGGCCCCCGCAGCTGCACCCCCGCCGGCGTTATGGCCTTACTTGCGGCGGGTGGCGTTGAGCTCTCGGGCAAGCGGGCCGTGGTGGTCGGCCGCAGCATCCTGGTGGGGCAGCCCATGGCCCTGATGCTGCAGGCGGCCAACGCCACGGTGAGCATTGGCCATTCCCGCACCAAGGACCTGGCGGAACTCACCCGTCAGGCCGATGTGCTGGTGGTGGCCGCTGGACGTCCCCGGATGATTGGCGCCGAGCACGTCAAGCCAGGCGCTGTGGTCGTTGATGTGGGGATTCACCGCCTGCCCAGCGAGCCGGGAGCGAAGGCCAAGTTGTGTGGTGATGTGCGTTTTGACGAGGTCGAGCCGATCGCCAGCGCCATCACCCCCGTCCCGGGCGGCGTCGGTCCGATGACCGTGACCCTCCTGCTGGTCAACACCGTTGCCAGTTGGTGTCAACGCTGCGGTTTGGATCAGCCCTTGGCGGATTTGCTCCCATAGCGGGGCGCGGCCTGAGAGAATCCGCCCGAGCGATGGCCCTGGGCCCAGATCTCCCATGAGCGCGGCGGTGACGACGACTGACAGCACCTCCAGGGGGGAGCCGGGCCACTTTGATTTCGCTGCCTACCTGGAGTCATCCCGGCAGCAGGTGGAGCAGGCCCTTGATGGCTCCCTGGGGCCGGAGCGCCCCGAGAGCCTGCGGGAGGCCATGCGCTACTCACTCCTGGCGGGGGGCAAGCGCCTGCGGCCCATCCTTTGCTTGGCGGCCTGCGAGTTGGCCGGCGGTGATGCGGCCTTGGCGATGCCGACGGCTGTGGCTCTGGAAATGATCCACACCATGTCGCTGATCCATGACGACCTGCCGGCCATGGACAACGACGACCTGCGCCGGGGGATGCCGACGAACCACAAGGTCTACGGCGAAGCCAACGCGATCCTTGCTGGGGATGCCCTGCTGACCCGCGCCTTTGAGATGGTGGCGCTGCGCAGCCCTGGGGTCCCTGCCGAGCAGTTGATCAAGGTGGTGGGCGAGCTGTCTTTGGCCTCCGGTGCCCCCGGCCTGGTGGGCGGTCAGGTGGTGGACCTGGAGTGCGAAGGCAAGGACGTTGACCTCGAGACCCTCGAGTACATCCATCTCCACAAAACCGGAGCGCTGCTGCGCTCCTGCGTGCTGACCGGTGCCCTGATTGCCGGCGCCTCCGAGGCCCTGCTGGCGGCCCTGACGACCTATGCCCGCGGGATCGGTCTGGCCTTCCAGATCATTGACGACATCCTCGATGTCACCGCCAGCAGCGAAGTGCTGGGCAAGACCGCCGGCAAGGACCTGACGGCCGATAAGACCACCTATCCCAAGCTCCTTGGTCTTGAGGAGTCCCGCCAGCGGGCTGATGCCCTGGTGGCGGAAGCCAAGCAAGCGCTGGAGCCGTTTAACAGCAATGGCTCGGCGGCTCCGCTGCTGGCCCTGGCGGACTACATCACCAGCCGCGATCGATGAACGCTCTTTTGGACAACGGGGCCCTGTGGTGGGGGCTCGCCGCCTGTGGCACGGCCCAGTTCTCCAAGCTGGTGATTGAGCTGGTGGTGCACCGCCGCTGGAACCCAAAGGTGCTCGTCGAGACCGGTGGCATGCCCTCGAGCCATTCGGCCTTGCTGACCGGGACCGCCGCCGCTCTGGGCTGGCAGCAGGGGTTTGATTCCGGCCTGTTTGCCCTGGCGGCGACCATGTGCTTCGTGGTCCTCTATGACGCCTCCCACGTCCGCTATTCCGCCGGGCTCACGGCAGCCCGCGTGAATGCCCTGAGTGATGGGGGGGAGGAGCAGGCGCCGCTCAAGGAGAAGCTCGGCCACACCCCCTTGGAGGTGCTGGTCGGCAGCCTGATGGGCCCCCTGGTTTCCCTACCGGGGCTGGTGCTGGTGGGCTCTCCCTTGACCCTGGCCCAGCACTGGGGCTGGATGGCGATTGGCTGAGGGGGGGCTGACCAGCGGCCAAACGGCGGCGACCGAGGCGTTTGAGCAGTGGCTCAAGGCCCCCTACGACGGCACTCCGTTTGTCCTCAGTGGTTTTGCTGGCACCGGGAAGACCTTCCTCTCCTGCCACCTGCTGGCCCTGGTGGAGCAGAGGGATTGGTGTTGGACCGTGGTGGCCCCCACCCACAAGGCGGTGGGCGTTCTGCGGCAGCAGCTGTCCTGGGCTGGTCTTCAGCCCACCTGGTACCCGAGCACCATCCACCGTTTGCTGCGGCTGAAGCTCAAGCGCCAGGGGGATCTGGAACGGTGCGAAGAAACCGAGCAGACCGCTGGCTCCCTCGAGAACCTCTCCTTGGTGCTGATCGACGAGGCCTCGATGGTCGACAGCGCCCTCCTGGAGATTGCCCTGCGCTGCGCCCACCCTTTCAAGACCCGCTTGGTCTTTGTCGGCGATCCGGCCCAGTTGCCGCCCGTGGGGGAGCCGCAGAGCCCGGTGTTCTCGATGGGCCGCTCCGTCAACGCCAGCTTGAGCGAGGTGGTGCGCCATCAAGGTCCGGTGTTGCAGCTCGCCACCGGTCTGCGCAGTGGTGATCTTCCCTGCCGTCAGCCCCCGGCCTTGGGGCTGGTTCGTGACCCCCAGGGGCAGGTGGCGGTCTTGCCCCGCTCCCAGTGGCTGGAGGCGGCCCAGGCGGCCCTGAAGCGCGGGGCGGAGCTCGACAACCCCGATCACGCCAGGATTCTTTGCTACACGAACCGGGCCCTGGAGCAGTTGGTTCCGCTGGCCCGCCGCGCCATCCATGGCGAGATGGCCGACCAGCTCCCCGTCCTGCCGGGGGAGGTCTTGATGACCCGCTCGGCGGTGATGGCCCCGGCGTGCCGGGCCGGGGAGGAGGCCGCGGAGGAGCCCGACATGCTGCTCGGCTCCAACCGTGAATTGGTGGTCCGCGATGTCACCCCCGAGCGCTGTGACCTGGCGGACTTTGGGGTGGGCAGCGGCGACGGCCTGACGCCGGCCGTGATCGACACCCTCAATGCCGAGGTGGAGGCTGGCGAGACCCGGCTCACCCTGCGTCTCCTCCCGCCGGTGGGCAGTGCCGGACGCCAAGCCCTCGATGGCGTCATGCGCTCCCTGCGCCTCCAGGCCCGGGAAGCTGGCAAGCAGCAGGGCCGCAGTCTCTGGCGACGTTATTTCCTAGTGCGCGATGCCTTCGCCTCCCTGGGTCCCGCTGCGGTGCTGACGGTGCACCGCAGCCAGGGCAGCACCTTTGGCGAGGTCTTCATCGCCGGTGACGTCTTCTGGCCCAGTGATGACACCCTGCGGCGCCAGTTGGTCTATGTGGCGGTCAGCCGGGCCTCGCAGGCGGTTTGGCTCAGTGCCGATCAGCGTCTGGCCAGTGCCGGGGCCACCCAGGAGCGTGATCGCTGGAGCCGCTGGCTCAAGGGTGCTAGCTGAGCTGCAAGCCTTCGATGCCCTGCCAGCCGAGGTAGCCCGCCAAGACCAAGCTCAGTCCCCCTACCAGCAGATCCCCCTTGTTGAACAGCAGGGTTTTACCGCGTTCGAGCAGGGGCAACACCTGGTCGCGGCCGATGAGCACCGCGAGGAAGGGCAGCAGGAGCGCCGTGCTGCAGGCCAGGGCGAAGCCGCCGGTATAGAGCGTCTCTTGCAGTTGGCTCAGCCCAGAGGACAGCAGGGCTGAGGCGGCTTTGGCGAAGAGGAAGAGATCGTCGGGGCTGATGACCTCCAGGGCTGAACTCACCCCCAGCAGCAACGGCAGGGGCATGGCGCAGAAGCGATCGAGCTGACGGGTCCAGCCGGGGGCCTCGGCACCGTCTTCTTTGCGATCCAGTAATTCTTTGAGCCCCAGGGCCAGCAAGGCACCGGCCGCGAGCAAATCCAAGCCTGTGCGGTGGCTGGTGCCTTTCTCCATCGTGAGCAGGAGGCCATGGCCCACGGTCAGCAGCAGCACCACCATGGCGGTGACGGTCAGCATCCAGCCGAGCACGAGCAGCCCGCCGCGCCGCAGCGGGTTTGGCCCGAGCAGGAGCAGCAGCAGCAGGCCGATATGCAGCGGGCTCAGGGCGATTCCACTGCCGTAGGCCAGCAACTCGGCCCAGAGGGTGCCATTGGTCATCTAACGGCGAATTTCGAACCAGTCTTCCTTGAGGGGCGGGAGCTGGCTTTGGTTCACGCTCAGCACCTCCGCCTCCCTGGGACCCCGTTCACACCAGAGGCGCAATTGGGTCAGATGATGGGGCTGGCCCTCGGCCTGCACTTCCACGGAGCCGTCCGGGCAATTCCTCACCCAGCCGCTGAGGTCGAGGTCTTTGGCCATGCGGCTGCAACTTTCACGGAAGCCGACGCCTTGCACATGGCCTCGGATCTGCAGCTGCCAGCGCTCAATCCGAAGCGCGCTTTGGCTGTTGTGGCGCTGCTCCTGGCGCACCCATTGCCGCACTTTGGCGCTGCGGTTTCCTCGGGTGAGGGGCCGCGTATCGGCAATCAGCCAGCCCGGTGTCCCTGACTGGCGTTGTGGGCTGTCATCCCGCGTCATCCACCCCCCTCTGCGAAGGCCTGGTGTCTTCACGGTGGCACGGGTTTTGGCTTTCGGCCACGGCCGGCTTTAGGCCGGTTGGGCTGGGGCATTCCAGTGGATCAGGGCGCGGGTCTGGCGCTCGTAGCCCAGAACGCAGAAGCTGCCGGTACCCAGCACCAGTCGGGCGCCGCCGGCGGGGCCCTGCCCCAGCCAGCACCCCGCGAGGCTGCGCAGGATGTGGCCATGGGCAAAGAGCGCCACGTCACAGCGCTCCCCTGGTGCACCGCTGGCGTACGCGCTGGCACGGGCGATCACCCGCTCACAGCGCTGCTGCACCTGATCGCTGCTCTCTCCCCCTGGGCAGGGGTGGCTGAAGACGGTCCAGTCCGGGACGCTCTGGCGAATCACGGCGGTGGTCAGCCCCTCGTAGTCGCCGTAGTCCCATTCCTTGAGATCGGGTTCGATCTGGGCCTGCTCGCCCAGGCCGGCCAGTTCACAGGTGCGTCTGGCCCGTTGCAGGGGGCTGCTGAAGACGGCGGTAAAGCGGTGCTGGGCCAGAACCGGCGCGAGCCCCCTAGCTTCCGCTTCGCCTTGGGGCAGGAGGGGGAGATCGGTGTTGCCGGTGTGGCGTCCATTCAGTGCCCATTCGGTGGCGCCGTGGCGCAACAGCCAAAGGTGCAAGGCGGCCATGGTTAATCAGGGACCAGTGGTGAGACCTGGCGGGCGGCGGCGGCAAAGCGCTGCGGGATCGCCGGGCAGCCCCCCCAATGCAGGTGTAGCCAGCTGGCATGGAGCTGGCCATCGCCCCAGCCTTCTCGGCGGGCCGGACTGCCCCAGCCCTCCAGCTGCCAAAGGCTTGAGTCCTCGGCATTCTCTGCGTCGAGCTGCCAGCGGTGAAACTCGTGCCCCCAGAGCGTCTCGCCTTGGCGCAGCACCAGTCCATCGCCCAGCGGAGAGGCTTGGCGATAGCCCAGGCTCAAGCTCCCGCGCCGCGCCTGAAAGGGCAGCAGATCCGCCATTGGATGGAGGACGCCCTGTTGGTCCTCCAGGCCGCGCCCGAGCAGCAGCAACCCTCCACATTCGGCGTAGATCGGGAGCCCCATGGCCCGCGCCTGCCGTAGGGAGCTGAGGCTGCGTTGGCTCGCACTCAAGCTGCCTGCATGCAGTTCCGGATAGCCCCCCGGCAGGATCACGCCACGGCAATCCGAAGGGAGGGGTTCATCCGCTAACGGCGACCAGGCCTCGACGGTTAATCCGTTCTGCTCCAGCAGCTCGATTGCCTCGGGGTAGCGGAAGTGAAAGGCGGCATCGCTGGCCAGGGCCACCTTGATCGGTGCTCGTACTCCTTGCCCGGGCGGGGCTGGTGTTGGCGCGGGTTCGGCTGGAGGCGGCGCGCTCAGCAGGGGCCAGAGCTGCTCGAGATCGAGATGCTCCTGGGCCAGTTCCGCCCAGGCCTCCAGTCGCGTCTGTACATCCTCCAGTTCATGGGCGGGCAGCAGACCCAGGTGTCTCGAGGGCAATTCCAGGCTGCTGTGCCGGGGCAGGGCCCCAAGCACCGGCATGGCGATCGAGGCCAGGGCCTCCCGCAGCAGGGCCTCGTGGCGGGTACTGCCCACCCCGTTGAGCACCACCCCGGCGATGCTCAGCTGCGGGTCGTGGTCCCGGAAGCCCCGCACCAGGGCGGCGAGGGAGCCGGCCTGCCGGCTGGCCTCCACCACCAGGACCACCGGGAGCTGCAACAGCGCAGCCACGTGGGCGGAACTCCCCTCGGCGGAGGGCCCCTTGCCATCGAAGAGGCCCATCACCCCCTCCACCAGGCAGAGATCCCCTTGACTGCCGTGGCGCTGGAAGCTCTGCCGCAGCCAGTCTTCGCCGCAGAGCAGGGCGTCGAGGTTCCGGCAGGCCCGGCCACTGGCCAGGGACAACAGCTGGGGGTCCAGGTAGTCCGGCCCCACCTTGAAGGTCTGCAGGCTGAGGCCGCGGCGACGCGCCAGGGCGGCGAGGGCGAGGCTGACCAGGGTCTTGCCGCTGCCGCTGGCAGGAGCGGCAATCAGGCAGGGCATGGTGCGTCCTAACTGGGCAGCAGCTTGGCAGCCAGGGCGACGGCTGCGGCCATCAGGGGGTTGGTGCTGTCATGTCCTCCCCCCAGCAGGCGGGCCATTTCCATCTCCTCGCTTTCGTTCGGCAGGGGCACGACCTCCTCGGCCAGTTCCATCGAGGCGACGCCACCGGCCTCCAGACGCATGCAGCCTCCTGATTCCGAGCAGAGGATCACGCAGAGGGGCGAGCGGTTCGGCGGGGCGCAGATCAGGCGCAGGCCGACCAGGGCCCCGGGATGGACCTTGCTCATGCCGACTGGGACGGGCATCAGGCGGAACTGAACGCTTTGGCCATCGGAGCGCTGGAATTCAGCCCCGATCCCCCGCTCCGCTGGGCTTGATCCATCGATCCAGAAGCTGCTCACCAGGTGCCAGCCGAGCCGATCGGCAATCCAGGCGGCCAGCAGCAGTCCTTTGACCGGATGCTGCCCTTCGACATCGATATCCAGTTGAACCACCTGATCGAGGGCGCTCTGGCGGCTCGGGGGGTCAAAGACCATCGCCAGCGATTCCCGCCAGGTCCGCAGCCGCAGCCAGTTGAGGTCGTTGACGGCCTGGCCGAGGGCAATGCGCTGGGCCAGTAGATCAAGGCAGCGCCTGGGCTCGCCGATGGAGCTGTCCACCACCAAACGGCGCGGCACGGTTGCCAACCCTTCGAGGAGCTCGGGTGATTCATCCATGCTCCCGTTCCACCAGACCCAGCAGGGCAGGTCTGAGGGGATCAGCTCCTGGAGCATCGACAAGCCATGGGACATCGCTCCCATGCCACCCCGCAGGACCACCACATCACCGCAGGCATCGCTCGTGGTGCCGCGCTCTTCCGGCAGGGGGCAGTAGGCCGCCACCATCGACTGCAACTGCTGATCCGCCGCCAGGGTGGGGGCCAGGGTGATCAGGCGGCGGGGTTGGTGGGCGCTGATGGCACGGTCAACGAATTGCCCGCGTAGATCCTCGGCGCTGTGTTGCCCGGGCTCTTGCCCGAGGGCCCAGGCCACCTGGGGCGCGGTGGGAGCCGTGCCGGTGGGAAGCCCCAGCTCGCTGCTCGCCCGCCGTGCGGCCTCCAGCAGTTGATCGTTGAGCAGCCCGCTCAAGGGACCATCCGCACGGCCGGTTCGAATCAGCTGCTGCTGCAGCCAGGAGGGCTCCCACACCACCAGGGTGAAGGTGGAGGCGCCGCTGGAGTCCTTGAGATGGTCACTCCAGAGCCGGTTGAGATAGTCCGGGACCTCCTGGGGAGCCATCTCGATGGGGGCCTGGAGGGTGAGTTGGGGAGCCATGGCAAGTGCTGAAGAACAGAACGTCGAAAAGCAGGAATTACGGGCGTCGCCACATCAGGCCGTCCTCGGCCAGGAGGGAATCGGAGGCGGCGGGACCCCAGGTCCGGGCTTCGTAGGGGTAGACCGGCAGGCGGGCTGGGGCGTCCTCAATCAGTTCCAGCAAGGGGGTGTAGAGCCTCCAGGCGGCCTCCACCTCATCGCTGCGGGTGAAGAGGGTGGGATCGCCGAGCATCGCGTCGGCCAGAAGGCGGACATAGCCCTCATCGGAGGGCTCACCGAAGCTGTCCTCGTAGCTGAAGTGCATGTCCACCGGTCGGCTGCGCATGCCCGAGCCGGGTGCTTTGACGTCAAAGACAAAGCCAGCGCCTTCATCCGGTTGGATCCGCAGCACCAGTTGGTTGGCGGTCGGGGTGCCACCCGCCGCATCAAAGAGCTGCACGGGAGCCTTGCGGAAGGTCAGCACAACTTCTGAGAGGCGTTTGGGTAGACGTTTGCCCGTACGCAGGTAGAAGGGCACCCCTTGCCAGCGCCAGTTGTCGATGAACAGCTTCATCGCCACATAGGTTTCGGTGGTGCTGTCGGGATTCACCCCCGGTTCCTCCCGGTAGCCCGCTAGGGGACTGGCCGGACTGCCGCCGCGGCTGTATTGCCCGCGCACGCAGCATTTCCAGGGCTCGTCTTCATTGGCGAGCCGGGCCGCCTGCAGCACCTTGGCTTTCTCGTTGCGAATGGCCTCCGGGTCGAAGTGCCCGGGCGCTTCCATTGCGGTGAGGGCCAGCATTTGGGTGAGGTGGTTCTGCACCATGTCCCGCAGGGCACCACTGGTTTCGTAGTACCCGGCCCGCTCTTCCACGCCGACGGTTTCCGCCGCTGTGATCTGGACGCTGGAGATGTAATTCCGGTTCCAGATCGGCTCAAAGATGGCGTTGGCGAAGCGCAACACCAGGATGTTCTGGACGGTCTCTTTGCCCAGGTAGTGGTCGATTCGGAAGATCTGGGATTCCTTGCCGCAGCTTTGGACGATGCGGTTCAGGGTTTGGGCGCTGCTGTAGTCCGTGCCAAAGGGTTTCTCGATCACCACCCGGCTTCGGCCGGGATCCTGGAGGAGACCGGCGTTGGCCAGGGCCCGGCAACCGCTGCCGTAATAGGCCGGTGACACCGAGAGATAGAAGGTTCGGTTGCCGCGGGTGGCCTTGAGCCGATCGAGGGCCTCGAGTCGCGTCCCCAATTTGACGACGTCTTCGTCCTTCTGCAGGTCCACCGGCTCGTAGAAGAGGCAGCCGCTGAATTGCTCCCAGGCGCTCTGGTGCTGTTGGATTTCGCTGGCCATCGCCTCGGCCATGCGCCCGCGGAAGTCCTCATCACTCCAGGGCCTGCGGGCGCAGCCCAGGATGGCGAACTCCGTTGGTAATCGGCGTTGGCGGAACAGCTCGAACAGCGCCGGGATCAACTTGCGATGGGTGAGGTCGCCGCTCGCGCCAAAGATCACCAGGCACTGGGGTGAGATGACACGCTCTTGTCGAAGGCCTACCCGTAGAGGGTTGGTTTGCTGGGCCGGCATGGGCGATGCGCGCGTCCCCCAGGTTTAACGGCGTTGACTGGGGGACGCATCCGGACGTCACAAAAAAAGCCCGCCGAGGCGGGCTTTTGAGCAAAGGCTGACCTGAGGCGTTGGCTCAGTAGGTCTCGACGTGCCAGCGCTCGGCTTTCTTGAGCTTGGGACGCAGTTCGGACCAATCCAGACCCTTGGCCGCAGCGGCCGTGGTCATGGCTTCGTCGATGCCGGGCTCCATGCCGCGCAGACCGCACATGTAGACGTGGGTCTTGGGGTCTTCGATCATCGCGAAGATCTCATCGGCGTTCTCGCTGACGCGGTCCTGGATGTACATCCGGCCGCCGTTGGCGTTCTTCTGCTCGCGGCTGATGGCCTTGGTGTAGCGGAAGTTCTCGGGGAACTCACGCTCGTAGCGGTTGAAATCGTCGTCGTAGAGCAGGTTGGCGGTGGTGGGTGCACCCATGAACAACCACGCCTTGCCGCGGAAGTTCCAACCGTTCTTCTCGCGCTCGGCGGGCTCAAACATCCGGCGCAGGTAGGTGCGCATCGGCGCGATGCCGGTGCCGGTGGCCAGCATGATGATGTTGGCCTCCTCGTCTTCAGGCAGGAGCATTTCCTTGCCCACCGGACCGGTGATCTTCACCTTGGCGCCGGGCTCGATGTCGCAGAGGAAGGTGGAGCAGACACCGTTGATGGTTTCGCCATCCTTCTCGTACTGCAGCTGACGCACGCAGAGGGAGACGGTGTCATCAGCCAGGTCGTCGCCGTGGCGGGTGCTGGCGATCGAATAGAGACGCAGCTTGTGGGGCTTGCCGTTGGCGTCCTCGCCATCGGGAATGATGCCGATGGACTGACCTTCGACGTAATGCAGCTGGGGATCACCACCTTTGAGGTCGAAGGTGATGTGGTTCACGCGACCGATCGCACCTTCGCCCAGCAGGCTGTAGTTCTCGGTAACGGTGCCCAGGAAAGGGGTCTTGGGCTTGTAGAGATTGACCGGAACGGCAGCGTGTGACACAGAAGCAGCTTTTTTAGCGGGGGCTTTTTTGGCGGCAGCGGCGGGAGCCGGCTTGGCCGCGGGCGCGGGGGCAGGTGCAGCAGGCGCCTCAGAGGAGGGGGTGACCGAAACGATCGTCCCACCGATCTGACTGATGGATTGCATCAGTGCCTGCAGGCGAGAGAAGGGAACGCTGATCGTCCGCTCGGCATTGCGGGGGTGGGCACTGCCATACCCCTGCACAACCACAGTGAACATGCGGGAGTCGCTGCGGCTGGATGTAGCGGTCGAAACACGCATGAATCTCTTCTGCCCTATGGACGCGCGCGATCATAGGTAATCCGCAGAGCTTCAAGCGCCAGAGGCCTCTCTCCGTTGCATTCCGGAGCGGGCTAGGTTGACGCTTCTTGAGCTTGAGCCCCCCCGGCGCATTCCTTGACACAGTTGTCGGTGCCACCGGATTCGACCTCTGCGCTGAGTGAACCGCTGAATGCAGCGTCCTCAGGCCAGGGTGCCTGCTCGCTTGACACCATCCAGCAGGAGATGGAGCGCTTGCCAGGCGGCACCCGCCGGCTTGCGGTTCAGCTTCGCCTGGCCATTGATCCGACCTGGATCTGGGCGGTCCTGACGGATTACGACCAGCTGAGCCGCTTCATCCCCAATCTCCAGACCTCACGCTTGCTCTGGCGGCGTGGGTCCGTCGTTGGCCTGGAGCAGGAGGGGGCCCAGCGCTTTATGGGGATGCAGTTCAAGGCCCGGGTGCAGCTCGAGCTCACGGAACATCCCGAGGCTCGGCAGCTGACCTTCACGATGTTGAAGGGGGATTTTCGCCGCTTTGATGGGGTTTGGACCATTGGTTTCGACGGAGAGACCACAACCCTGCTCTACGAATTAACGGTTCAGGGCTGCGTCGGGATGCCGATCGGGCTGATTGAACAGCGCCTGCAGGAAGATCTGGCCGCCAACTTGCGTGCTGTGCAGGCCGAGGCTCAGCGCCGAGAAGCGCTGGTCTGATCCGCTGAGCGGTTGACACAAAAAAAGCGGCCGAGGCCGCTTGTCTTTGAGATACCCCCAAGGGGATTCGAACCCCTGTCGCCTCCGTGAAAGGGAGGTGTCCTAGGCCTCTAGACGATGGGGGCTAGGACTCGGATGACAAAGGAATTCAGATTCCCTTGCAGCGCTTGGCGTTTGACCGCTGCGTCCGATGGAAAGAAATTACGGGTCGGAGGGTCCCTTCGTCAATCAAGGTCATGACCTGCAACTCAACTGGCCCCTTGGCCGTCCCAGACGGGCACCGTGAAGTAGAAGCAGGCACCCTCATCGGGCTCGGAAACCACCCAGATCCGCCCCCCGTGCACGTCCGTGATGCGCCGGCAGACCGAGAGGCCGACCCCAAAGCCTGAGGTGGTGGATGAGGTCTGGGGGAGGCGTACCCGATCCTGAAAAATCCGCTCCTGCTCATCGACAGGAATCCCCGGGCCGGAATCGCAGACGCTGACCTCGATCCACTGGCTGGTGCGGTGAAAGATGGACATGCGCACCTGCCCGGCGTCGGGCGTGTACTTGAAGGCGTTCTCCAGCAGGTTGAGGAACACCTGTCGCATGCGTCGCTGGTCCGCATAGACATCGGGAAGGTCGCTTGGGATATCGGTGATCAGCTCGAGGCCTCGGCCCACCCAGCGCTTCTCCAGCTCAAGAATGGCCTCCGCGGCGAGGGGGCCCAGGGCGATGCGCTGGGGGTTGAACAGGGCTTCCCAGCGGGTGGTTCCCACCTCCAGCAGATCTTTCGACAACTGCTCGATGTCGTCGAGGCGCCGATCGAGCACATCGCGGAAGCGGGTTTGATCGATTTGCCCGAGGTTCAGGCTTTGCAGCGCCAGCTTGGAGGCCGTGAGGGGGGTTCTCAATTCGTGGGCGACCATTCGCAGCAGACGCTCCTGGCCGCGTAGGCGTTCGATCAGCGTCTCGTTTTCTTGGCGCAGCACCAGGACCTGGTCTTCCAGTTGCAGTTCCCGCTGCGTTCGGCTGCCATCGCTCTCCGCGGGCCTGAGGCTCATGCCCAGGCCGCTCACGACCTCCAGCTGCTGCCAGCGCGGCAACCAGTTGCGCAGCTGTTGCAGCAGCATGTTGCCCGCAAAGACCTGCTTGGGAGCGGGCTCGAGCTTGATCAGTGCTGGGGTGGCCACCAGCCGGTGGAGCTCCAACAGTTCCGGACGTTGCGCAGGGTCCGCCAGCTCCAGGCCGACTTCGAAGCCAAAGTCTTCCCGTTCCAAAAACGCCACCAGGCTTCGCACATCGGCGCTGGCCCGGTGGTGGGTGCCGGCTACCAGCAACAACTTCAGACGGCGGCGTTGCGGGGAGTCATCGTCATCGGGTTCTGCCCAGCCATCAACGCTGCCTTGGATGGGCGCCTCAAGGCCTTCCGTGCCATCGCTACGGATCAAATCGTTGCCAGCGGGGATCGGATCCCCAACAGGGTGCACCGGAGGATGAAACCTGGAGAAATTGTTGTTTCACCCTATGGGGGTTTTTCAAGACCTGCAGGCCTCGCTATGACGACTGTGATGAGTCGTTGTTCGCTTAGTCCCAGTGGTCCATCATCGGGAGCTATCGACGCGAGTCCATCCGGTCTCGTGGGCGCCTTCTGCTCCAGGAAGGCGCCCTATCCAATTCGATAACACCCTGCGGCGTTGGTTCAACCGAAACCTGGGGCTATGGCGCTCGCGCCGCCAATACTTTTTCCCGGACGATGAAGTCCTGCGGGTGGACATGTTCCTCAGGGTTCAGACCTTTGAGGATCAGGTCGAATCTGAACCCCGTTATCGCTTCACCTGGTGGCCAGAGAAGGAATACGACTTTTTTGAGCTCAAGCCCCGTTATGTCCGGGAGGGCACGATGGATGCGACCCTTTGCGGCCATCAGCTGCGCCGCAGTCGGGGTTATCTCTGCGGCTCCCCCACCAAAAGTCAGATCCGCCAGGCGGATGAGCATGAGGTGGTCTTTGAGTCGCACTACCAGGAGTGGGACATCCTTGAGCACATCCGTCTGGTGAACCAAGACCAGTTCCGGGCGCGTTCGATTTATTCCTGGCGTGACGGCAACTTGGAGCTGGTGGAAACCCACCACGAAATTCGGGTTGAGGAGGCTGGTCCTCCGTTGCGCAGCGACGACTAGTGCCCCTTGGTGCGGCGTGCATCAGGATTAGAGCCAATTGCTGCTGTTCGCGTGCGCCTGTCTCGGATTCACCTGGGCCTCGTCCTCCTGCCCGTGGTGCTCTGGATCGCACCACTGCCGGTCCAGGCGGCTCCGGCTACCGAGGCAGAGATGAACCTCTACACCCGCATTGCGGCACTCAATGTCTGCATCGCCCGGGCTGCAGATACGGACTTTGATAAGGCCGTGGCGATTGCTGGTGAGACGATCGCCCAGGTGATTCAAGGGGGGCATCAGTCCCAGATCGCTCAGGTGGGCAACAAACCCCTCTCGATCGAAGAGCTGCGCCGCGGTTCGATTAATTCGGCGGTCTTGGGTGCCGTTGAGGTCTGCCCCAACGAGGTCCCAGCCGATGTGAAGGCCAAGGTTGAGGAAGCGGTCAAAGGCCGCAGCTCCCAACCCCAGAAGCCGGCCAAGAAGCCCTGAGTCGCATCTAGTCGTCCTTCAGGGGACGTTCAGTCAGAGATCACCGCAGCGCCGGAGCTTGTCTGAAGAGGTCCCCTTTGGACTGATTCGATGACCTCTCGTTCTCCGTTGACGCTGCTGCTGATCTGCGCAGCGATGACCCCCGTGTTGGGCCTTCTGCCTGCTCCAGCGTTCGCCCATGGCGAGCGCTGGCACAGGCAGCATCACCATCAGGTTTGGAGGCCGGTCCGGAGGCCTCGACAGGAAACAACCTGGCGTGAGCGCCAAACCAGAGCCCTTCCGGTCGCTCAGGCCCCGGCGGTCTCCTGCAACACCGGTCGGCTTTTGGGTGGATTAACCGGTGGGGCGGCGGCCTATGCCCTCTCCCGCCAGGATGGTCGGGCATGGGCGATTCCCCTCGGTGCTCTGCTCGGCTCCCAGATGGGCTGCAGCGTGGCGACGGGGCGGGGTCCCGTTCCTTGGTGATTCTTCCCCCGCATGGCCACCGTTCGCCTCGCTGACTACCGCCCGGCCCCGTTCACGATCGAGCACACCGAGCTGCTGTTCCAGCTCCACGCCGATCATGCCGTCGTCGAGGCGGAGTTCCAGCTGGTTCCCGCAGGAGCTGCAGCGGATGCGGCTCCCTGGGAGTTCTTGGGGGAACAACTCGAGCTGCTCTCGATTGAGCTCGACGGCCAGCCCCTGGCGCCAGAGGCCTATCGCCTGGAGAGCAGCAAGTTGGTGTTGCTCAAGCCACCGACAGAGGCCTGCCGGCTGCGAACGCGGGTCAAGATTCAGCCCCAGACCAACACCAGCCTGGAGGGGCTGTACGTCAGCGGTGGCCTCTTCACCACCCAATGCGAGGCCGAGGGCTTTCGGCGGATCACCTTCCACCCGGATCGCCCGGATCTGCTCAGCCGCTTTCGCGTGCGCATCGAAGCGGACCTGGCCAGCTGCCCGGTGCTGCTCTCGAACGGCAACTGCCTGGAGACCGGTTCACTCCCAGGGGACCCCGGCCGTCACTACGCCGTCTGGGATGACCCCTTCCCCAAGCCCTCCTATTTGTTCGCCCTGGTGGCGGGTGCCCTGGAGGAGGTGCGCGATCAATTCGTGACCTGCAGCGGCCGAACGGTTCAACTGCGGATTCACGTCGAGCCTGGAGATGCGGGCTTCACGGCCCACGCGATGGCGTCACTGAAGCGCTCGATGGCCTGGGATGAGCGTCGCTATGGCTTGGAATATGACCTCGACGAGTTCAATCTCGTTGCGGTGCGCCACTTCAACATGGGCGCGATGGAGAACAAGAGTCTCAATATCTTCAATTCCAAGTTGGTCCTAGCGGACGCGGAGACCGCCACCGACGGCGAGTTGGAGCGCATCGAAAGCGTCATTGGCCACGAGTACTTCCACAACTGGACGGGGAACCGCATCACCTGCCGGGACTGGTTCCAGCTCTCGCTGAAGGAGGGCCTGACGGTCTTCCGCGATGCCAGCTTCACGGCGGACCTGCATTCCCCCGAGGTCAAGCGCATTGAAGACGTGGCGCTGCTGCGCAACACCCAGTTCCGCGAGGACGCCGGTCCGACGGCCCATCCGATCCAGCCGGATCACTACCAGGCCATCGACAACTTCTACACAACGACGATCTACGAGAAGGGCGCAGAAGTCATCCGTGTTCTGCACACCCTGCTGGGGGAGGAGACGTTCATGCGTGGCATGGCTCTCTATGTGAGCCGTCATGACGGCACCGCCGCCACCTGCCAGGACTTTGTACAGGCCATGGAGGATGCCGCCAAGACGGCTGGCGACCTGCCCCGGTTTGATTTTCAGCAGTTCAGGCGTTGGTACAGCCAGGCCGGAACACCCCAGCTGCAGATCGAGCGCCACTGGGATGGCGATGCCGGCACCCTGCAGCTCACGATTCGCCAGTCCACTCCCGCCACTCCGGGCCAACCCCAGAAGGAACCTGTGGTGATTCCCCTGGTGCTGGGCCTGGTGGGGCAGGGCGGTGATCCGCTGCCGCTCCAGTTGCCGGGTGAGCACGCCCAGGACGTGGCCGCCGCGCAATTGCCGGCTGCCTGGGGCAGCGCCAGCCGCCTGTTTGTGATCGATCGCGAAGAGCAGTCGCTGCTGTTTGTCGGGCTCGAGGCCCACTCACACCCCCCGGCGGTGTCACTGCCCCGCGGCTTCTCAGCCCCGGTTCGCATCGCGATGGAGCGCCCCACCAACGAGTTACTCCACCTGCTGGCCTGCGACAGCGAGTCCTTCTCCCGCTGGGATGCTGGCCAGGTGTTGTTGCGTCAGGCCCTGCTGGAGCGGGCGGCCGGTTCGATCAACGATGAGCTGGAAGAAGGCCTGGTGGCCGCCTTTGAGCGAATCCTGCTGGAGGGGGACTTAGGCGATTCCTACCGCAGTGCCTTGATGGCCTTCCCTGGCCTGCCGGAGCTGGAGGATGCGGCCCTGGCTCAACAGGGGCAGGTGGATCCGCCGGCCTTGTTTGAGGCGGCTTTGGCCCTGCGTGCCCGCTTCGGTGAGGAGCTCAAGGATCCCCTGGAGGCGGTCTTGGCCTCCTGCCGCAACCAATGGCAAAAGAGCTGGCCGGAGGGTGTGGGCGACCGGGACCTCACCGCCACCGTTTGGAGTTGGCGGGTCGCCGCTGGGGATGCGGCCATCCGCGCCGAGGCCGCCGAGGCGGTGTCGGGGCCGTCAATGACCCTGGCCCGCGCTGGCCTGCGGGCCCTGCAGTCCATTGAGAGTCCGGAGCGCAGCGCGGCACTCCAGGCCTTCCACGACCGCTGGCAGGACAAGCCCGTGATCCTCGATGCCTGGTTTGGCCTGGAGGCCGCCACCCCCTTTGGCGATGGGGTGGCCCGGGTGCAGCAGTTGCTGGAACACCCGCGCTTCGACCCGGCGGCACCGAATTCCCTGCGGGCGGTCCTGGGTGGTTTTGCCGGCAACGTCAGCCAGTTCCACCGGGCCGATGGCCGCGGCTATCGCTTCATGGCCGAGCAGATTGCGGCCGTCGATCAACGCAATCCGATTACCGCCTCGCGGATGGCCAAGGTCTTCAGCCGCTGGCAGAGCTATGGCCCAGAGCGCTCAGAGCGCATGCGCGAAGCGTTGCAGCAGTTGTCCCAGGCTCCGCTCTCCCCCAATAGCCGCGAGGTGGTGGATCAGTGCCTGCAGCCGGCCTAGGGCAGGGACTGGTGGAGCCGCTTCAGCCCTTCGCGCCGTAGCGCTCCGCCCTCGGGGCCGGCGTGGGCTCCCCACAGCCCCTCCCAATAGAAGTAGATGACGCCGTGGCCGCGGGCGATGGCCAATTTCACCCGTTCGCTCAGGTCGGGGAACTCCGTCGTGCGTCCGCCAAAGCCCGCAAGGATGCCGATCTCCACCGGGATGCCCCAGCTGCTGGCCTTGGTCAGGGCGGGCTGCTGCAGATCCTTCTCAAACCCCCTGAGGGAATAGGCGTAGTTCTGCACCACCAGCTCATCGATCAGGCCCCCCAGGGCCCAGATCTCCCAGTCCTGGAGCCAATGGTTGTAGGCAAAGCGGAAGGGTCCGGGGGAGAGGCTGACGTAGGGGCTCCCCAGGCCGCTGTCTTTCAGGGTGCGGCGCAGCTCCCGCAGCAGCCCCGTGAGTTGACGCCGTCTCCAGTTCATCCAAGCCCGATCGGTGTGCAGCTCGGGCGGTTCTTGCCCGGTCTCCTGTCGGTAGAGCGCTCGGGTGTAGGGGTCGTAGCCCAGCTCGACCGGCCAGGCGAAGTGGTCATCGAGCTGAATGCCATCGACCTTGCAGCGCTGGACGATCTCGCCGATCAGCCCCAGGAACCGTTCCTTGACCCCGGGGTGGGCCGGGTTGAGCCAGACCATCTCCTTGCCATGCATCGAGACCGTGCTGATGCCGGAGCTGTTCTGCAACACCCACTCCGGGTTCTCGCGCACGACCGCCGCATCGGCGGGCTCCATCAGGCCGTACTCAAACCAGGGGATCACCCGCAGGCCGCGCCGGTGGGCGGCTTCGGTGAAGCGGCAAATCGGATCGAGGTTGGGGTTGCTCTGCAGCAGGGCGGGCTCCATGGGCGCCCAGCGACTGCGGTGGAAGGTGGTGCCGCGGCTCCAGACGTTGGGGTAGAGGGTGTTGAAGCCAGCCACGCTGAGCTCCTCGACGGCCTCCTGAATCCGCTGTTTGGAGTAATACAGCGGGCTTGGGCTGTTGGTGAGCCAGACCCCAATCCGCCGGGGCTCTGGTTCTTTCGCCTGAGCGGCGAGGGAGGCCAACAGACCTGAGAGCACCAGGCTGACGGCAAGGGCCAGCCTGCGCTTCACCGGAACATCGAGCTAACGGAGCTCTCGTCGTGGATGCGCCAGATCGCCTCACCGAGCATGTTGGCCACTGAGAGCACCTGCAGCTGGGGGAAGCGGCGGTCTTCGCTCAGGGGGATGGAGTTGGTGACGATCACCTCCTCGAACAACCCGGGCTCAGAGAGACGCTCCACCGCCGGTGGCGAGAAGACCGCATGGGTGGCGCAGGCCAGCACCTGGGTCGCTCCGTTCTGACGCAGCAGGCGCGCGCCAGCGCAGATCGTGCCGCCGGTGTCGATCATGTCGTCGATCACGATCGCGGTCTTGCCGGCCACATCGCCAATCACCGTCAGGCTCTCGGCCACGTTGTGGCCGGAGCGGCGCTTGTCGATGATCGCCAGGGGGGCGTCATTGAGTTGCTTGGCGAAGGCGCGGGCCCGGGCCACGCCACCGACGTCGGGGGAGACCACCACCACATCGCCCAGGTCGCGGCCGCGCAGATAGTCCACCAGCACAGGGGACCCGTAGATGTGGTCGCAGGGAATGTCGAAATAGCCCTGGATCTGGGCGGAGTGCAGATCCATCGCCAGCACCCGATCCACACCGGACTTGGCCAGCAGGTTGGCCACCAATTTGGCCGTAATCGACTCGCGGCCCGCGGTTTTGCGGTCAGCCCGGGCGTAGCCGTAGTAGGGGATCACAGCGGTGATCTGGCGGGCGGAGGCCCGTTTGCAGGCATCCACCATCACCAGCAGCTCCATCAGGTGATCGTTCACCGGAGCGCAGGTCGGTTGGATCAGGAAGACGTCGCAGCCTCGGATCGATTCCTGGATCTGGATGTAGAGCTCGCCATCGGCAAAGCGTTTGATGACCCGGGGGCCATCCGGGACCCCGAGGTAGGCACCGATCTCTCGAGCCAGGGCCTGGTTTGAGGTGCCGCTGAACAGCCGCAGGCGCTTGGTGTCATGGCCCATGCTTGCCTGATCGACCCGTTCTGCGGTCAGGAAACTGGTCACGGGGCCGCTGGCTGGACGGTAGAACCCTGATCGTAGAAGCCGCCCGGCACGCGGTCAGCACCCTGGAGCCCGATCCCTTCATGAATCGCTCGAACTCCAGCGCTGCCTCAGGGGTGTGTTTGGTGGCTCCAGGGGGGCGCATGGGCACCTCGGCCTCCGCCTTGGCGGACCTCACGGGATGGCGGCTGATGAATGCCTGGGACAGCGATCAGCGGGATCCTCAGGCGTCCCTGCAGGCCCTCAGCGCAGAAGCGCCAGGCTGGCTCCAGCCCTTGGACATCGATCCCGCGCAGCCCCTGGGCGCCGTGGAGTGCTGGGCAGAACTCCTGGGGGCCTGGCGCCTGCCCACCTGCTTGCTCTGCAGTGAGGCGGACCGTGCCGCCGGCCTAGCCCGCAGCCACTGGGCGCTGCTGCGC
This sequence comes from Vulcanococcus sp. DEBay_Sum22DG08_74, assembly GCF_017852955.1. Taxonomy (NCBI): domain Bacteria; kingdom Bacillati; phylum Cyanobacteriota; class Cyanophyceae; order Synechococcales; family Synechococcaceae; genus Vulcanococcus; species Vulcanococcus sp. DEBay_Sum22DG08_74. The sequence continues at coordinate 6,436 of NZ_JAFMKL010000012.1, read as the reverse complement.
CACTACCGGGTTCCCCTGGTCGGGATGATCCAGTGGGGCGGGGACTGGAGACCGGCGGAGCGCCGCGCCGAAGGCCTGCCCTGGTTGGGGCACCTGCCGTCCTCGCCGGCGGACCCAGAGGCCCTGGCGGAGTTGCGCCTGCGCCTGATTACGGCCAGCGCGGTTGCAGCCGCTGCTCCTCCAGCTCCCGCATCGATGCCTTCGCATTGAGGGCCGGCCGCAGGCTGAGGCTCTGGAACTGCACGGATTGCCCCGGCTGCAGGGCCACCGCCATCAGGCTCAGCACCTCCTGGGGACTGAGGTTTGTGTCCACCTGGGGCCGCAGTTCGGCAATCAGCGAGGGCAGGCGCTTGAGCTGGGCGGCCTGACCCATCTGCCGCAGCAGTGTGGCGATGGCCTGCTCTTGGCGATCGCGCCGGCGCTCCTCACCATTGATCGGGTCCCGGAAGCGCAGGTACTGCTCCACCTGGGTGCCATTGAGCTGCTGCAGGCCCCCCTGCAGGGCGATGGTGAGCTTCTGGCTTTGATCCGTGTAGGCCATCGCCCGATCCGGCGCCAGCTCCAGCCGTCCCATCCCATCCACCAGCTCCCGCAGGGCCGTGCGGGGGATGACCACATAACGCTCGGGCGCTCCATCGGCCAGACCCAGCAGTTCCGCGCTGGCGCTGGCCACGAGGGCTGCCCCCCCGCGGCGGTAGAGGCTGCCGAGGGGCACCGGCGTGGCGTCACCGGGTAAGCGAACGGCCCCTTCGATCGGAAGGTTCATCACCTGAACTGGGCCGTTGGGATCGACATGCACCAGCAGCAGGGCATCGCTGTTGGCGGGGCCAGCCGGGGCGGCTCCGTTGGAAATGGCCCCCTGACGGTCGGCATCGGAGCCAATCAGCAGCACGTTCAGGGCCTGGCTCGGTTGTTCGGCGAGGGCCTCGGCGCTGGGAGGACCGTCTTCTTTGGCGGAGTGGTCCTGCAGGGGCCAGACCAGGCTCAGGGCACCCAGGCCCGCGACGATCCCCGCGCCGGCGGCCAGGAGGCGAATCGCGGCCCGTTGGCGAGCACTGCGCTGCGGGCGATTCCCAGCGGTGGCCATGGACGGGCGGCGTTGAAAGACGCACCACTTTGACGTAGGTCGCCTGGGGCTGACGCCGTTGTTGCGCTCACGCCAGATAGGTTGTGGCCTCGCCCGGCCAAGTCGTTGTCCCTCGCTGCTTCATCTCCAGGCTCCTCGCTGCCCCATGACAGGGCCCGGCCCCTGGCGAAAGGCAGCACCTATCCAGCCAAGGACCTCTGCAGCCAATGCGGTCTCTGCGACAGCCGCTGGGTGGCCTATGTCAAGGACAGCTGCGCCTTTTTGAACCAGCGCTTTGAGGCGATGGAGACCGCGGCCCATGGCCGCAGCCGCGACCTGGAGAACGAGGACGAGCTCTATTTCGGTGTGCAGCAGCGGATGCTCACCGCCCGTTTGCAGCAGCCCATCGCCGGTGCCCAGTGGACCGGAATCGCCAGCCGCATTGGAGTCCTGGCCCTCGAGAGCGGCCTGGTGGATGCCGTGCTCTGCGTGGGGCAAAGCGAGGACGACCGCTTCACTCCCGTGCCACGGCTGGCCCGCACCCCAGAGGAGGTGCTGAGTGCCCGGGTGAACAAGCCGACCCTCTCCCCCAACCTGGAGGTGCTGGAGCAGCTCCCCGGCAGTGGCATCCGCAAGCTGCTGGCCATCGGCGTGGGCTGCCAGATCCAGGCCCTGCGGGCGGTGGAGTCCACCCTGCCCCTCGATCAGCTCTATGTGCTGGGGCTTCCCTGCACTGACAACGTCTCGCGCGAGGGGCTTCAGACCTTCCTGGAGACCACGGTCAGCTCCCCGGAGACCGTGGTCCACTACGAGTTCATGCAGGACTTCCGGATCCACTTCCGCCACAGCGATGGCCGCGAGGAGACGGTTCCCTTCTTCGGGCTGGATACGCCCAAGCTCAAAAACGTCTTCGCGCCGAGCTGTCTGAGCTGCTTTGACTACACCAACGCCGGCGCGGACCTGGTGGTTGGCTACATGGGGGCGACGTTCGGCCGGCAATGGCTCACGGTGCGTAACCCCCGCGGCCAGCAGTTGCTGGACTTGGTGGAGGCGGAACTGGATGTGGCTCCGGTGACCAGTCGCGGTCAACGCCAGGCGGCCGTGCAGCAGGGCATTGAGGCCTACGACAAGGCGCTGAAGCTGCCGATTTGGCTGGCCAACATCATTGGCTGCTTCGTCGGGCGCTTTGGCCCCCAGGGCCTGGAGTACGGCCGCTTCTCGATTGATTCGCACTTCACCCGCAATGCCCTCTGGCTGCGGCGTAATCACCCCGAGAAGGTGGAGGCCCATATCCCCGCCTTTGCCCAGCGGATCATCAGCCGCTACAAGCTCCCCAACCCATGAGGCGCGCTGGGGTCCTGCTGCACGTCACGGCGCTGCCGGGCACACCGGCCTGCGGGACCTTTGGGGCCGCCGCCCATCAGTGGGTCGATGCCCTCGCCAGCCAGGGCATCCAGGCCTGGCAGGTGCTGCCCCTGGCCCCCACCGACGGCCTGGGCTCCCCCTACAGCGCCCCCAGCGCCTTCGCCCTGAACCCCTGGTGTCTGGATGCCGATGCCCTGGTGCAGGCCGGCCTGCTCGCGCAGCACGACCTCAGCGCCATCCCCGCTGGTGGGCAGCCCGGGCGACTGGACTTTGAACTCGCCAAGCGCCGCTCCGCAGCCCTGGCAGAGGCGCTGCTGCAGAACTACCCAAGCTGGGACGAGCCCACCCAGCAGGCCTTTGCGGCCTGGCGCGATCAGCAGCGCCATTGGCTGGTGGATCACTGCCGCTTTGTCGTGCTGCGGCAGCTCCACGCGGGCCAGCCCTGGTGGTCCTGGCCCGCTGCCCTGGCCAGCCGCAAGCGATCGGCCCTGAAGGCCTTTGATCAGGAGCACGGCCAGTCCCTGCTGCGGGAGGCCTTGCTCCAGTGGCAGCTGCAGCAGCAGTGGCAGGGGGTGCTGGATCACGCCCGCCGCTGCGGGGTGCAGGTGATCGGTGACATTCCCTTCTATGTGGCCCATGACAGCGCCGATGTCTGGAGCCACCGCCGCCTGTTCTCGCTGGATCGCTCCGGACGTCTGCTTCAGCAGAGCGGTGTGCCGCCCGATTACTTCTCTGAGACCGGCCAGCTCTGGGGCACGCCGGTCTACCGCTGGCCCCTGCATCGCCTGAGCCGTTTCCGCTGGTGGCGGCGGCGTCTGCGGCGGCAGCTGCAGGTGGTTGATCTGCTGAGGATTGATCACTTCCGGGCCCTGGAGGCCGCCTGGATCGTTCCGGGTGGTGATGACACCGCGGAGCGGGGCGTGTGGAAGCGCACCCCAGGGGCCAGCCTGCTGCGCCTGTTGCCAGCTCCGCTGCCCTTGATTGCCGAGGACCTGGGGGTGATCACGCCCGAGGTGGAGGCCCTCCGCGATCGCTTCGCCCTGCCCGGGATGAAGATCCTGCAGTTCGCCTTCGACGGCAATCCAGGCAACCCCTATCTCCCCAGCAACATCGAGGGAGAGCGCTGGGTTGTCTACACCGGAACCCATGACAACGCCACCTGTATCGGTTGGTGGCAGCAGCTGAGCGCCGAGCAACGGGCCCAGGTGGAGGCCCTGACCGGCCCGGTTCACGCCCCGGGTTGGCAGCTGTTGGAGTTGGCCCTGGCCACCAGCGCCGGATGGGCCTTGGTGCCGCTGCAGGATCTGCTGCACCTGGGGGATGAGGCCCGCTTCAACACCCCGGGGACCACAGACGGCAATTGGCAATGGCGCCTGGGCCAGTCGATTGCTTCGCTGGAGGGTCCACTGCAGGGCTACGCCGAGTTGGCGCGGCGCTACGGGCGCGGCGGCTGAGGAGCCGGCACTTGAAACTGCTCTGGCTGTTTGGGCAGGGCCGCCAGGGGCTTGCCGTTCCAGATCACCTCGCCGGTTTTCGGGGCCGGTGAGACGGAGAGGCGCAGGGGCGGCTGCAGCTGCAGCACCAGCTGTCCCTTGCTGCCGCTCAGCTGGCTGCGTTGTCCGCCATCACTGCTGAGGTTGAGGGAACTGGCCTGACTGAGGTTGAGCTCCAGTACCCCGGCACCTTCGGGGGCCGGGAGTGGTTGGCGCAGGGCGCTTTGACCGCTGCCGCGCTGGGCGCGCTCGAGGGGGCGCAGATCGGGATAGGCCACCAGCAGGTTGTCTCCGGCTTGGACCGCCTTGGCCTGCTCGCTGGGTTTGAGGGCAGGGATCGGATTGAGGGTCAGCAGGTTGGCCGCGGCAAGTTGGCGCTGCTGCAGGTTCAGGCCGTAGATCAGCCCCAGGGTGACGGCCCCGTAGAGAACCGTGCCCTGCCAGCTGCTGAAGACATCGATCGAGCCCGGGGTGAAGCGCTGCAGACGATTGGCGTTGGCCGCGGCGTTCTCGCTCTCCGGTGGGAGTGCTGCGGCCAGGCTTCCGCCGGGCAGGTTGAGGTACTCCTCCAGCAGCGGCAGCATCGACTTGAGGTAGGCACCTTCCGGCAGGCGATCGCGCCAACCCCGCTCCAGCGCCTCGAGCACGGGGGTGCTGATCTTGGTCTCCAGGGCCATTTGCCGCAGGTTCAGGCCCCGGGACTCCCGTTCGCTCTTGAGCCGCCGGCCAACCTCCAGCAAGGGGTCTTCCACCTCAGGGCTGTCAGGGCTGGCATCGCCGCCGCTGTTACCCCGGCCCATCAAGCGGGCCAGACCTGGGATGGACAGGGCGAACCGAGGCATTCCGGCCGATCAGCTTCTTATTCCCATTCTTGGTCGTTTATTCGTCTCCAGCGACCCTCTGGAAGTGCTCCGAGATGAATCGGGCCGATGGCGATGCGCTGCAGATCGAGGACGTGGTGGCCCAGAAGCTCGGCCGTGCGGCGGATCTGACGGTTTTTCCCTTCGCCCATGACCAGCTCCAGCAGGGTCCGGCCCTGTTCGCTGCTGAGGCTTCTGACCTGCACCGGTTGGGAGGGCAGGCCGTCGAGGCTGACGCCGCGGGCCCATTGATCCAGCACCCGTTGGCTGGGTTGTCCCTGCACCCAGACCCGGTAGGTCTTGCTGTGGGCATAGCGCGGATGGGTCAGCTGGAGGGTGAGGGCCCCGTCGTTGCTGAGGAGTAGGGCGCCGCGGCTCTCAAAGTCCAGGCGCCCCACCGGGTGCAGTCCTTGGCCCCGGGCCAGCTCGGGCGGCAGCAGGTCGAGCACGATCGGCCGGCCTTCGGGGTCAAAGCAACTGCTGAGGACCCCGGCGGGTTTGTTCAGCAGCAGCACCATCGGTTCGGCGGAGGCGCCGAGGGGCTGGCCATCGAGGGCAATCGAATCGCTGTTGGGATCAGCCTTGTCCCCCAGCTGGGCCCGCTGGCCATTGACGCTGACGCGGCCGTCCCTGAGCAGCTCCTCAGCGCGGCGCCTGGAGCAGACCCCCGCCTGGGCAATCAGCTTTTGCAGTCGTTCGGCGGCCATCTCAGCGCTGTGCCCAAAAGCATTTTGCTCATCAGAAAAAAGTGATACGGTTCCGCAACAGCTTTACGAAACACCTGGGTTTCGTAATTCGTTTTCGCTGATGCCTTCTGTTCCGATCCTTCGTGCTGACCGCGACACCGCGCTGGCCGGTGGAACGGACCTGGTGCGCTCGTATCTGCGGGATATCGGCCGGGTGCCGCTGCTGACCCACGAGCAGGAGATCACCCTGGGCCGCCAGGTGCAGGAGCTGGTGGCGCTGGAGGAGTTGGAGCAGGAACTCGCGAGCCGTGAGGGTGTGGAGAAGCCTTCGCCTGCGGTGCTGGCCAAGGAAGCGGGTCTGACGCAGGTTCAGCTCAAGAAGCGACTGAGGAGCGGTCAGCGAGCCAAGGAGCGGATGGTGGCTGCCAACTTGCGGTTGGTGGTGAGCGTGGCGAAGAAGTACACCAAGCGGAACATGGAGCTCCTGGATCTGATCCAGGAGGGAACCATTGGCTTGGTGCGGGGCGTGGAGAAGTTCGACCCGACCCGGGGCTACAAGTTCAGTACCTATGCGTACTGGTGGATCCGCCAGGGGATCACGCGGGCGATTGCGGAGAAGAGCCGCACGATTCGGCTGCCGATCCACATCACCGAGACGCTGAACAAGCTCAAGAAGGGCCAGCGGGAACTGAGCCAGGAGCTGGGCCGCACGCCGACGGTGACGGAGCTGGCGGAGTTTGTGGACCTGCCGGAGGAGGAGGTGAAGGACCTGCTCTGCCGCGCGCGCCAGCCCGTGAGCCTGGAGACCAAGGTGGGCGACGGCGATGACACCGAGCTGCTGGATCTGCTGGCCGCCGATGGCACCCAGCCGTCAGAGCTGGTGGATGGGGAGTGCCTGCGGATGGACATGCGGGGACTGTTGGACCAACTGCCGGACCTGCAGGGCCGCGTGCTGAAGATGCGCTA
>NZ_JAFMKL010000082.1:0-7554 GCF_017852955.1 Vulcanococcus sp. DEBay_Sum22DG08_74 | reverse complement strand
TTTCTGATCATCAGTGCTCGCTCTGTTCTGATCGCTCTTGTCTCGGGGCTCTTGCTTCGAGATGGTCCCAGCTGTTTTGGCCGAGCGAATGCCAACGATCTTCGACTCAGCTTTTCGTCTTCATTGGTCTTCGCTTGTGTTGGCTCAGTTTCGCTGATCCTGCATGGATCTGGGTACGTACAGCTTTACCATCACGAGTCTGAATGGCAGCTTCCTTTTCAGTTGACAGGATTTCTTGGTGTTTTGGCTGTACAGGATGCCGTCTTCTACTTTGTTCATCGCCTTCTGCATCATCCTGCCCTCTACAGGATTGCGCACCTAGGGCATCATCGGTCAAGGCATTATTCAGCCTGGACTTCATTTGCTTTTGACCCAATCGAGTCACTCTTCCACTCTGTTTTTATTGTGGTTGTTGCGATGACCGTTCCGCTTCACTTCGTCACACTGTTTGCCCTTCTTGTGACGATGTCTGTTTGGGCTGCTTTGAACCACATGCCGCCGGCTGGATTGCCGGAGGCATTTCCTCATCACTGGTTGGGGCGTTGGTTGATTGGCCCTGTTCATCATTCCATTCATCATCAAAAACAGGGCTCTAACTTTGGGCTTTATTTCACGTTCTGGGATCTTCTATTCGGAACGCAGGATCAGGGCTACGCTCGAAGTGTCTCGCGCGTTGTTAGAAAAGATTCACTGTTGCGTTGAATGGCTCAAAAAAAGGACTGGTGAAATTCTCGCCAGTCCTCCTTCTCTTGATTGCCTCAGTCAGGGCTTTTGTCTGTTGGATCCGCCATTTTTACTTCATGGCTATTTGGAGTGTGCTTGAGACCGCAAGATCAAGTGGGAAATTGTGAGCATTTCTTTCGTGCATGGCTTCGATGCCAAGATCTGCCCGGTTGAGTACATCAGCCCAGCTGTGAACGACACGACCTTGAGGATCAAGGATCGATTGATTGAAATTTAGACCATTCAGTCCAAAGGAAAAGCTGGCGATTGCAAGGGACGAGAACCAAATCCCGAGTACTGGCCATGCAAAGAGAATGGCATGGATGCTTCGGCTGTTATTCAATGCTGCATAGGGGAAGACGAGCCGACCGAAGTAGGCGTGAGCTGAGACGATGTTGTAAGTCACCTCCTTCTGGCCAAAGCGATATCCACGATTAATCGACTCCTGTTCTGTGGTTTCTCGAACCAGGTTGCTTGAGACGAGTGATCCATGAACTGCCGCGAGGAGTGCCCCCCCAAATGTTCCGGCTACGGCAAGCATGTGAAATGGATGCATTAATACATTGTGTTCAGCTTGGAGGACAAGCATGAAGTTGAATGTGCCCGATATTCCAAGAGGCATTCCCTCTGAAAACGAGCCCTGGCCCATTGGGTAAACCAGAAGTACAGCCATTGCTGCTGACCAAGGTGCTGAAAAGGCAATGGCAATCCACGGCCGCATTCCTAGGCGATAGCTCAATTCCCACTGCCGCCCCATGTAGGCCGTGATGGCGATCAGAAAGTGAAAGACAATTAATTGGTACGGTCCGCCGTTGTAAAGCCACTCATCCAGACTTCCCGCTTCCCAGATCGGATAAAAATGGAGTCCGATGGCATTTGAGCTGGGCACGACTGCGGCGGTAATGATGTTGTTCCCACTGAGGAGTGATCCTGTGATGGGTTGCCTGACGCCGTCCAGGTCGACACCCGGAGCGCTGAGGAAGGCAATCACAAACGCCGCAGTGGCAGCGAGGGTCGTTGGAATCATCAAGACCCCAAACCAGCCGATGTAAAGCCTTTGGTTGGTCGAAGTGATCCAGTCTCCAAATGCAGACCAGGTCTGCAGTCCATTGCGGTTGGACAAGAATGTTGTCATGAAAAGTCCTTTGAGGTTCAGTCCCGCTGCCAGACTTGTGGCACTCAAATGGCCCGGCTATTTCGGGAGCTGGTGAACGAAGAAAGTGCATTTCAAGGATCTTGATTCCTCAGTGATCTCTGCACCTTCTCCGATAGACCCTGATGCCTTCCCTCTGGGCCTTTGGGTTTCGCTGTATCTTTGCTTCACTTTGGCTTCAAGCCAATGTCGATCGATCTAAATCTTCTTTTTCTAGATGCAGAACGGCTGCATTTCCTCCTTGGATCTGCAGGTGTTGGCTTTTCCTTAGCCAGTTGATTCAAAATCCTGAGGTGGATTCACTTCGTCGCCGCAGCATCAGCGAGCTCAGTCTTCGTGACTATTGCCTTTATCGGGCTATTTGCTCAGAGCTCGAGGTTCTCGAGGACTCCATTCAGGTTGATTGCCAATCAGGCGGTCATCTTCTAGAGCTGGCGGTGGCCATGCGTGATCGGCGTCTTCTTGTCGAGTGGTTGCGTGAATTGGGGTATCCCCCAAGCTCTGATCTCACCGACAGCGGTATCACTCCAGAGTTGGAAGAGCAGCTGATCGCCCACGGATCTGATTGGTAGCTCTTTCGTTTAATCCGCCGCAACTTCTCTGCGCCACTGAACACGTGTCCGTGTAATCACTGAGAGACTGCCCCAAAGCTGATGGCAGCTCTCTTTGCGCTGGGCTGTTGTCTTTCACTGCTTCCAGCCCTGCAGCAGCCAGGACCCTCTATAGGGTCAGTGGCCATGGCAGAGAACCGGCGACTGGTCTGGAGCGGAGCCCTGGCGGCTGGTCTGCTGGCCGGTGTGGCGCTGCCCCCCCTGGGATCCCCGCCCCTGCTCTGGCTGGCTCTGGTGCCGCTCTGGGCCTTTGGTCCTGGGCCGGCGGCCCTCTGGGCGGCGGCGGCGGTCTTGGTCAGCCATCGCTGGCTGCTCTGGTTGCACCCCCTCGATTGGATTGGGGTGCCCCTGCCCTTGAGCCTGCCGCTTTGTCTGTTGCTCTGGTTGGCCCTGGGACTACTGGGGGCGGGGTTGGTGGCGCTCTGGCGCGCCCTGGTGGGGCGGTTCGGCGCTGGACGTTGGTCTGTGGCGCTTTTGGCCTCGGCCCTTTGGGGCTTGGGTGAGGTCTGGATGGCCAAGGGGCCTCTGTTTTGGCTGGGGCTGGGGGCGGCCGTTCTGCCGGGTGATCGCGCCCTGGCGGGGCTGGCCCAGTGGATTGGGGCCGGTGGCTTGGCGGCGCTGCAGTTACTGCTGGCCTGGGGGCTCTGGCGTTTGCTCCTCGGCTGGTGGGAGGGGCGACGCGGGCTTTGGCGTGGCTGGCTGTCCTGGTTGCTGGTGCTCGCCCTGCTCCATGGTCTGGGTTGGCAGCAGCTGCAGCGCAGCGCCCTAGAGGACCCAGGTGCTCCCTGGCTGTCGGTGCTGGTGCTGCAGCCCGATATCCCCACCCGCGAGAAGTTCAGCTGGGTTCAGCAGCGGTCTCTGGAGCGGCAGCTGCGCCAGGCCCAGGCCGATGCGGAGGCCCAGGGCGCTGACCTGTTGGTGCTGCCCGAGGGGGCCTTGGCTCTGGGGCAGGGGCTGCCTACTGCAGCGGGAGTGGAGGTTCTCAGCGGTGGCTTCCGTCAGGAGGAGGCCCAGCTGCTCAGCAGTGTTCTGCGCTTTCCCCCTCAGGCACTGCAGGCGGAGGGGGGGATCGATAAGCACCGCTTGGTGCCGCTGGGGGAATGGGTCCCCGGTGGAGCCCTCTTGCGTTGGGCTGGGTTGTCTGCGGTCGGTGGGGTCGAGCCGGGAGCGGCCTCGCGTCTGCTGCAGCACCCCCAGGGGGATCTCGCCGTGGCCATTTGCTACGAGATCGCCGATGGGGCCGGATTGATCGCTGCCTCCCAGGCGGGGGCTGGCTGGATCCTGGCCAGCGCCAACCTCGACCCCTATCCCCTGCAGTTGCAGCGGCAGTTCCAGGCCCTGTCCCAGTTGCGGGCGATTGAAGCCAGTCGCTGGCTGGTCAGTGCCGCCAATAGCGGCCCGAGTCTTGTGGTGCAGCCCGATGGGCGGCTGGGGGCCTCCTTGGCTCCGATGGAGCCGGGAACCCTGTTGGTGCGGCTGCAGGCTCGGGCGAATCAGACCGTCTACGGGCAACTGGGGGAATGGCCGCTGTTGCTGGCGGCAGGCGCCGGACTCGTCGCAAGTCGGTCTCGCATGAGACAATCTTGAGACTTGCTTAAGGCGCCTTTTGGTTTCCTTCCGCTCTGGTCTGTTGGGTCTGGGCTTGGCGGCCGCATCGGCGCTGCTGACTCTGCCTGCCAGGGCTATGGATCCGGCTGATGCGGCGCTGGAGGCGGCCTCTGCCCTGGGGGTCGTGGTGATCCAGGGGGCGGACTGCGGCGGGCCGCGTCAGCTCGCCACCTACAACATGGGCGCGAACGTCCTCTGCCTCTCCAAGGCCCTTGACCTTGATCCGCAGAAGCGGGCCAGGGTGATCCAGCACGAGTTGGTCCATGTGGTGCAGGACTGCCTTGATGGTTTGGGTACGCCCACCTCGCTGACCCTGGCGGAGGGATTGCGCTCCAGCGGTCAGCTCAGTGGAGAACAGGTCAACGGCTTTTTTCTGCAGCATCTGCGCAAGCAGGGCAATTTGAATCACGTCGTGGCTTCAACGGCGCAGTTGCCCTTGGAAAGTCGTCAACGTGAGTTCGAGGCCTACGCCCTGCAGGCGGATCCGGCGATGGTGGCGCACCTATTGAAGTCCACCTGCACGCTCTAAGTCGTCGGCTAATCGCGGATTGGAGTTGACTTTCAGGCCACGCAGACAGCGCGGTTAATGGATGCGTCTGTCTAGGTATTCAGCACCAGGTTATTGTGCCTAAATCACCAAAAGTATGGCATTTATACCTGGAAGAAATGCCCTGACCAGGGTTAGGACATCAGGAGTTGCCGCCTTTGCTGTGACCGCTTATCCCTGCTGCGCTGCCTGTAAGAACTTCATCATCGCTGGCGGCATGGGGGTCTGCCGCTGTTGGCGGATGACGATGAGCTTGAAGGACGCTGAGGCTCAGGTGCGCTGCCCCTATTGGCTTCGCGCGGAGGCGGTTGAAGATCCCTTTGAGACCTTTGATTGAGTCAGAACTCGATTCAGTGAAGAGCACGTTGGTGTCCTGCGTCACCTTCTGAGGTCTTGGGTTTGCTCTTGATGGGGCGGCTGGCCGCCCAGAGTTAAGACGCTCTGGACGCAGCTGTGATGCCCGACGTGCTGTCCCTGACGGCGATCCTCCTGTATCTGACGGCTAAGGGGGTTCATGCCTTTTGGCTCGCTGACTCGCCGCCTGCGCCTGGCTCGGGTCGGGGTTGAAAACCGGAGAGATTCGGCGCGAACAACCTCCCACCTTCTCGAAATGGGTCCACTGAGACCAGGGTTGAGAGGGATGGGGTTTGCGGTTCTCCAGGCCCATTCGCTTTGCGGTCCTCTTGGCCGCGCTGCTCGGGTTTGGATTGCAGGCCTCCCCGGCTCGAGCGGAGCGTCTCAAGTCCATCGCGTTGCTCGCCGGGTTGCTGCGCCGGGCCGGCACCGAGACCTTGGTGGCCCGGGATTGCCCCAAGCAGTTGATGGGTGCTTTTGTCTTCGCCCGCAATGCCGTGGTCTTGTGTGCCAACAACCTCAAGGACGATCCCGAGCGGGTCTGGGAGACCTTGGCCCATGAGTCAGCCCATGTGATGCAGCACTGCCGGCGTCAGCCGATCTTTGAGCGGGATCGTCTGGGCTTGGATTTCTTGCTGGCAAGCCATCAGTCACCGGAGCTGTTCAAGGCCGTTGGCCAGTACCACCCCAGTCAGCACCGCACGGAAATCGAGGCGCGGATTGTTCAGGGTTTGCCGGCTGAGGAGGTGATGAATCTCTTCCGCCGCTCCTGCGCGGATCGCCTGCTCTAGGACGAGCAGCTGTAGTGCGACAGCCCGCCGGCATTGAAGAACTCGCGGGGTTTGAGCCTGTCGTAGGTCGCCGCAAGCTCTGCTGGAGGGGTGGTGTAGGGATCGCGGAAGACCGTCTGGAGTTCTTGGATCAAGCTCAGATCGCTTTCAGCAGCACGTTCGTAGGCGGGGGCGATGAGCCACTCCCGCCACGTGATCTGTGGGTTGGCCTGGCGCATGGCGGCCCTAGCGGCCTCGGGGTCGCCCAGCTGTTCGCGCCAACGCTGCAGCCAGGTCGTCCAGCGCTGCTCGAGTTCAGCGTCGATTGGCAGATAGAAGCTGGGTTTGAGCGCCTCCACCTGCTCCGGGAGTTCAGAGAGCTGGCGGAAAGCCAAGGTGTAATCGGCCCTGGAGCTGGCCAGCAGTTGCAGCAGATCCTTCAGGAGGTCGTCGTCGTAGCTGGCCAGTCCCAGCTTGCGGGTCCACATCGCCTCGAGTTCGCCGCGCATCGCTTCTGAGAAGCCCTCGCGCAGCCCATCGAGCTCAGCCAGCGCCCCTGCGTCGTCCTCCAGCAGTGGCCGCAGGGCAGACCAGAACATCTGGTAGTTGGCCTCTGCGGCTGCCGGTTGGTTGAAGAAACAGAAGTGCTCGCCGCCGCCGGTCCAGGGCTGGAAGCGGGGATCAAATAGTTCGCAGAAGCCGAAGGGCCCGTAGTCGAGGGTGTAACCGCCGGCGGCGCAGTTGTCGCTATTGAAGTTGCCCTGGCAGTAGCCCACGCGAATCCAGTTCGCCACCAGGGCCGTCAGCCGTCCGCGGAAGAGCCGGGCCAGCTCCAGCACCTGCTGAGGGAAGGGCAGAGCCGCGTTGATCTCGGTGCGGTAGTTGCGCTCGATCAGGTGCGCGGTGATTTGCTGCAGTTCCCGCAGGGCCCCGGGGTGGGCGTTGCTGCGGACCCGTCGGGCAAAGAGCTCGAGCTGGCCGACTCGCAGGAAGGACGGCGCCACGCGGGTCGTGATCGCGGCCGGGTTGTCGACCATCACGTCCGGCTCGAAGGAGCGCGATTGAGGGGAGTACCAGGGCCGCCGCACGCCCTCGGCGCGGGACATGTAAAGGCTGAGGGAGCGGGTGGTGGGGACCCCCAGGGCATGCATGAACTCCTGGGCGAGGAACTCGCGAACGCTGGAGCGCAGGACGGCCCGGCCATCGGCGCCGCGGCAGTAGGGGGTGGGGCCCCCGCCCTTGAGCTGCATCTCCCAGCGCTGGCCCTGAAAGAGGCCTTCGAAGATTGAGATCGCCCGCCCGTCGCCGTAGCCATTGCCGGTGCCGAAGGGGCACTGCTGGATGTACTCCGTGCCGTAGATCGAGAGGGCATAGCCCGTGGCCCAGCCATAGGGCCGCATGGCTCCTCGCGCCACCCGGCTGTCACCGGAGAAGAGCCGGCGGAAGTCCTCGTCATGGGCCAGGTCTTCGCCTAGCCCCAGCTCCGCGAAGAGGCTGGCGCTGTGGGCCACGTATTCCGGGGCCGGTAGTGGCTTGGGGGTGACGGGGACGTAGTGCCCTGAACGGACCTGCCGCGGCAGGTGATCATCCCCATCGCTGCTGGACTCCGGGTCGGCCTGGAGGGTCTCCAGCAGGGAGTAGTCCACCTGCGCCGCAAAGGCCTCAAAGCTGTCGGTGGTGGTCATGGGTGTTGGGCACAAAAAAGCCCAGGACAGGCCTGGGCTTTTGGAAAGTGGAGCCAAGGAGACTCGAACTCCTGACCCCCTGCATGCCATGCAGGTGCTCTAC
>NZ_JAFMKL010000002.1:0-72680 GCF_017852955.1 Vulcanococcus sp. DEBay_Sum22DG08_74 | reverse complement strand
AGAACGACACGGCTAAAAACCTGCTGACCGCGTGCTGGGATGGCCTGCATGCGCTCGCTGTCCACCAGGTAAATCACCTGTTCAGCACGCAGCCAATTGCCGCCGTCCTGAAGGATGTCGACGTCACCACTGAGGACAACCCGGCCCTCATTGCTGAAGTACTGAGCTTGGCGGGCGGTGGCCACGACCCGCTCATCTGGATAGACGATGCGGACGTTGCCACTGGCGGTGATCACACCGGTCTGTTGATCCGCTTGCTGTTGGTCCGACTCAATCGTCACCAGGCCGGTGTTCAACCGCAGGGGCTTGGTGGGAATGGGAGCAGAACCATCGCCCGCTTCTGCGCTGACGACCTCTTCAACGCTGATGACTTCAGCCGCCGGAACGGTCTGCTGAGCCCAACCTGGGGCGCAGACGCCGATCAAGAGTCCAAGGCTTGCCGCGCGACTAGCGAGGGCACTGCACCAGAGACGGGCAGTGCTGCGATCTGCGGCCAAACCCACTCCAGCAACGCGGTGACATCCATCGTATCGCCGAGCACCGCTGCGTTCCTTCAGGAATCGGCATCAATGGGTGTGAGTTCGGGCAAGGGGATGCCCTCAAGCGAGCGGTTCTCGTGCAGGGCCAAGAGGCGTTCACGGGCAACCTGCCTCAGGGGGTCGAGGGCCAGCTCGAACTGGTTCGGCCCTGCCCCCTGTAGACGGCCGAGGCCTTCGCCCAGGAGAACCATGGCACCGCGTTGATTGCCGCGGTCGAGATGGTGGTGGGCAACCGCAATCTGGAGGATCCCCTGCAGCGTGCGGCGGCAAGGTCCCTGGGTCTCATGCCAGAGCTCCTCAAAGCCGTCGTGGCAGGCGTACCACTCACCCGCATTGAAAAGCCTGACGGCCTCCCCAAAACGGGGATCGCGCGTCAGGCTGGTTTCCTCAGGGTCGAGGGGCTGATTCAACGTTTTGCGGGCTTCTTCGCGGGCAGTTTGCGCAGGCGAATCGACTCAGGGGTGACCTCGAGCATTTCATCGGGACCGATGTACTCCAGCGCCCGCTCCAGGGTCATCTGCATCGGGGCTTGGAGGGTATCGAGTTCCTCTGCACCGGCCGAGCGCATGTTGGTGAGCTGCTTGGTCTTGCAGACGTTGAGCTCGAGGTCTTGGGGACGGTTGTTTTCGCCCACGAGCATGCCCTTGTAAACCTTCGTGCCAGGGGTGATGAAGAACTGACCGCGGTCCTCGGCGTTCTTCAGGGCATAGAAGGTCGCGGTCCCTTCCTCGAAGGCGATCAACACGCCGTTGCGACGGGTGTCGAAATCGCCCTGCATCGGGCGGTAGTCGAGGAAGGAGTGGCTCATGATCCCCTCGCCGCGGGTGGCGCGGATGAAGTCACCACGGAAGCCGATCAGGCCTCGGGAGGGCACCACGAACTCCAGCTGGGTGCGGCCGTCGTTGGTGTTCTCCATGTTCTGCATCTCGGCCTTGCGGACGCCGAGCTTCTCGATGCAGGCACCCACCGATTCCTCGGGCACATCCAGCACCAGGGTTTCGAAGGGCTCCGAAGGGGTGCCATCGATGGTGCGGAAGATCACCTGAGGCTGGGAGACCTGGAACTCATAGCCCTCACGGCGCATGGTCTCGATCAGGATGCCCAGGTGCAGCTCACCGCGGCCACTGACGGCCCAGCGATCGGGGGAGTCGGTGTCCTCAACCCGCAGGGCGACGTTGGTCAGCAGCTCTTTATTCAGACGGTCACGCACCTGACGGCTGGTGACGAACTTGCCCTCCTTGCCCGCGAAGGGCGAGTCGTTGACCACAAAGGTCATCTGCAGGGTCGGCTCGTCCACCTTGATCAGGGGCAGCGCCTTGGGCTCGTCAGGGCAGGCAATGGTTTCGCCGATGTTGACCTCGTCAAAGCCGCAGACGGCCACCAGGTCACCGGCGCGAGCCTGTTCAATCTCAACGCGCTGAAGGCCCTGGAAGCCGAGCAACTTGCTGATGCGGCCGCGCTTGACGCTGCCGTCGTCACGCAACAGTGCGACCGGCTGGTTGCCCTTGATCGTGCCGTTGTGAATCCGGCCGATCATGATTCGGCCGAGGAAATCGCTGTAGTCGAGTGTTGTGACCTGAAGCTGCAGGGGCTTCTCGGGGTCGCCAACCGGGGGCGGAACGTGGCGAAG
The DNA here is from genome assembly GCF_017852955.1 of Vulcanococcus sp. DEBay_Sum22DG08_74. Taxonomy (NCBI): domain Bacteria; kingdom Bacillati; phylum Cyanobacteriota; class Cyanophyceae; order Synechococcales; family Synechococcaceae; genus Vulcanococcus; species Vulcanococcus sp. DEBay_Sum22DG08_74. Next base: position 70,511 of record NZ_JAFMKL010000002.1, on the reverse strand, counting down.
GATGGCATCGAAGAGCGGACGCATGTTGTCGCTCTCCGTGGCCATGTCGGGCTTGGCGTAGCCACCCATGCCACTACCAAAGAGGTAGGGAAAGTCGCACTGATCGTCGTCGGCACCCAGCTCCAGGAACAGATCCAGAACCTTGTCGACGGCCTGCTCAGGATCAACGCGGGCGCGGTCGATCTTGTTGACGAAAACGATCGGACGCAGGCCCTTCTCGAGCGCCTTCTTCAGCACGAAACGGGTCTGGGGCATCGGCCCCTCGTTGGCGTCCACGATCAACAGACAGCCGTCGACCATGCCGAGCACGCGCTCCACTTCGCCACCGAAGTCAGCGTGACCAGGGGTGTCAACGATGTTGATCCGGATCCCTTCGAAGTCCACCGCAGTGTTCTTGGAGAGGATCGTGATACCCCGCTCACGCTCCAGGTCGTTGGAGTCCATCACGCAGGTGGGGACGGCCTCGTTGTCGCGGAAGATGCCCGACTGGGCCAGCAGGGCATCCACCAGGGTGGTTTTGCCGTGGTCGACGTGGGCAATGATCGCGATATTGCGGATCGGTGTTCCGGGATGCTCGCCGCTCATGGATGGGGCTCGAGGGAGGAGGTCAGGGATGGTCTGGCTGGAGCACGCCGCAGCTAACGGCCGCAACGCTCAACTCAAGAGCAGGCGTTGGCTTGGGAACGGTGGCTGAAACCCATGGGCAACGTCGCAGGAATGAACCTGATCGAACAAAGCCGGTATCTCTTGCAGCGTGGCTGATGTGTCTGGAGCGTTCGTGACGAACGACCACACACCAAAACCAAAGAACCCTTCGGTGCGTTAACGCAATCTATCCCAGCAACAAACCGCTCTAGTGGCGCTCGGACAGGGTTCCGCGGGTCACCCCCAGGCGGCTTTCCAACTGTTCGCTCTGCCAGACCATCTGCCCGCTGATCTCTCCGTTGAGGGCCTGGCGGTAGAGGGCGACACGGCGCTGGGTATCCGCGGCGGTTTCCTGCAGCAGTTCGAGCCTGAAGTGGCGAACGCCAGCCTCCAGGAATTGGGGAATGGCCTCAGCGGCGGTCTGCGCACGGGCATTGAACAAGGTATTGCGGCAACCCAGATCAGCGCGCAGGGGATGCTCTGCGCCGCTGCGGTCCCGCAGGAGAACCTGATGCTGCTCACAGGGACGGCCGCAGTCGGTGTGGTCGTGCCCCTCAGAGAGGAAGGCGCAAAACAGGCAGTGCTCCATATGAAAGAGCGGCATGTGCTGGTGCAGGGTCAGCTCGAGGGCCTCGCGAGGACAGGTCCTGACAAGGGCCAACAGCTGATCCAACGCCAGGTCGTAGCTCGCCGTCAGCCGTTCCAGGCCCCAGCGGTCAATCAACCAGCGGGCAGTGATGGGGTTGGCGACGTTCAAGGAGAAATCGCCCTGGCAGGGGGCCAGGGGCGTGAGCCGCTCAAGCTGATCCACATTCCGAACCAAATAGCCGTCCGGCTCAGCGCGAATCAGCGGTTCCAGACTCCAGGACTCATCGGGCCTGCAGATCCGCTGACCCGCCAACCAGAGGCCACCGGGCCAATACCCCTTGCCGCGTTTGACGGCCTCCCGCAGCTGCGCAGGATGCTCAAGATCAACGATCACCCGATCGACTGGAAGATCCTTCAGGGCATCGAGCTGGTCGAGGTCACGCACCAGAACGCTCAACTGGGGCTCCAGCCGTTCGGCCTCAGCAATGGGAGGAATCAAGGCCTCCAGGAGGTCAGCCGCTGGGCGCGGCTCCCGGATCGTTGGGGGGACTGGAGTGGCCTGCTGTGCGAGCTGATCCACCAGTTGCCGTCTCAGTTGGTTCAACTGGGCAAGCGGAAGAAAGAGATCCGGTTCAAGCTCCAGCTCCAGCTGCTCTAGACGCCAAGGGGTGCCGCCAAGTCGTCCGAGTTGCTGCTCCAGGCGTTCACGGTTCAAGGCTTGACCCTGCGCAGGCGCGAGGGGCTGCTCACTGAGAACGAAGCATCCCTCGATCGACAGACCGGCCGCCCTCACGACCTCAAGCCGAAGGGCGGTCCCGCACGAGCCCGAGGCCTTCAACACCAAAGGGCGCCGCTGCTCCTCCAGGGAGCGCTCGGCCATGCGCTGAAAGCGGCTCTCCCGCTGGGGATCGCTGGTCAGCCAGCAGGGACTGCCCCGGCGCAAGCCACGCAAATCAACACGCCTGGGACCCAGTCGCACGGCGCATCCCCCCTTCGGCCTGGGCTCGATCGCCATCACCCGTCCCCCGACTTCCTTAGGGGGCAACAGGGGATCGGAATGGGGGACCTCCAGCACGAGTCCGTCACCGGCTTTGCAATCCAGACGGCCCTTGAAGAGCAGCCAGTCCCCATCAACACGCTCCAAGCGCCCAAGCCAGGGGCCGCGCTTTTTGCTCCAGCGCCCATGGACCAGCTGACGGTGATCAATGCCTGCGAGCCAACCGGTGCTGAGCCCGCGCGAGAAACTCAACTCCAGGTTTCGCCGGAGCTCCCGCTGCTCTAACTGCTCCAAAGGCGTGCGCTCACCAAAGAGCTGGTCGAGACCCTGGCGGTAGGCGTCGGTGACCGCGGCCACATAGGTGGGGTCTTTGAGCCTGCCCTCGATCTTCAAGCTGGCCACGCCGGCATCCACCAGCTCCGGCAACAGATCCCAGGCGGCTAGGTCCTGGGGTGAGAGCAGATAGCGCTGCTCGCCGAGGTCCAGCTCTTCTCCATCAACAATCAGTTCATAGGGAAGCCGGCAGGCCTGGGCGCATTCGCCGCGGTTGGCACTGCGCTGGCCAAGGGCCTCACTGGTGAGGCACTGGCCGGAATAGGCCACACAAAGGGCGCCGTGAACGAAGACCTCAAGGGGCATCTCCAGCTGACGCTTCACCAGCTGCTGCTGAATCCGCTGCAGATCCTTGAGGCTCAACTCCCTCGCCAGGACCACGCGCTGGCAGCCCAACTCTTGAGCCATGGCCACACCGGCAGCGCTGGTGATGGACATCTGGGTCGAGCCGTGGATAGCCAGCTCCGGGGTGAGCTGCTGGGCCAATGCGGCAAGGCCAATGTCCTGGACGATGAGGGCGTCGACTCCGGCAGCGTCAGCGGCCAGCAGTAACTCCGCCGCTCGGCTGAGCTCGTCGGTGAAGACCAAGACGTTGAAGGTCAGGAAACCCTTCAGGCCGCGGCGATGGAGCCAATCCATCACCTCGGGGAGATCAGACGCCTTGAAGTTTTCGGCCCGCAGCCGTGCGTTGAAGGTCTCGACCCCGAAATAAACCGCGTCAGCTCCGTTGACGGCGGCCGCTTTGAGGGATTCCCAGCAACCCGCCGGCGCCAGCAATTCCGGCAATGGGGCCTCAGCCATGCATCAGTTCCATGGATTACTCCGAGAAGCGGCCGGCGGCATCGAAGGTCTTCAGCGCATCGGCGGATCCCTCAAAACGCCAGTGCCAGGGCTCGTAGCTCACGCCCTGACGGTTGTCCTTCGGAAAGGAGAGGACGAAATGAAAGCGATTGGCGTTGCGCTCAAGCCAGGCAAAGGACTCGGTGCGATCGAAACTTTGGGAAAGATGGGTCTCGGGGCGTCGACCATCGCCAAAGTCAACGGCGTAGCCCGTGCTGTGCTCAGAGAATCCGGGCGGTGCACTGACCTGCGCTCGTTCCCGAGCACTTTGATTGCGCTCTGATTTGACGTCAAAAAAGATCTGCTTTTGAAGGGAGATCGAGCGGAAGGCACTGAGCACCCGCAGGTCCACACCCTCGGCATCAGCAGCGCGGCGCATCTGACGCAGAGCCTCGGCCGCCTGGGCATTGAGTGCCACGCCTGGGCCAATACTGATCAGTTGGGAATCCTCCGCCTCGGGATAGGGGAAGTGACCGAGCAGGCGGCCGTCGGAACTCAGACGGGCACTCAGCCCGGCAACGGGAACGGGAGCCAACCGTTGCAGCAGTGGAGCCCGCAACGCATAGGCCACAGCTGCAACGAGAACGAGTGCTGCAGAGGCGCTGGCTACGGCAACGGGAGTCCGACGTTTGCGCTGCAGGCTGGGGGAGAGGGTGCGCCTGGCGAGAGGAATGTCATCCATGCCGGAGGGTTCAGCGCCGCCCTTGCTTGCGCCCGCCCGGTACTGGCTGGTCTGACGACCGGGGCTAGGCAAGCGAGAACTCCCGTTGGAACTGGGGTTATGTGATGTTACGAGCTCGCGCTGGAGTTGCCAGCGGTTGCCTATCAAGCGGTGTTAGCTTCGCGTCAACATCCTTCTGGCGGAGCGGGTTTCAAGATGTTGCGAGTCGCGGTGGTGGGCGGCGGCCCGAGTGGTTCCTGTGCTGCTGAAATTCTGGCTAAGGCGGGAATTGAGACCTGGATCTTCGAGCGGAAGCTGGATAACGCCAAGCCCTGTGGTGGGGCCATCCCTCTGTGCATGGTCGAGGAGTTCGACCTGCCCGAGTCGATCATCGACCGCAAGGTCCGCAACATGAAGATGATCTCCCCCTCCAACCGTGAGGTGGACATCAATCTCGAAAACGAGAACGAATACATCGGTATGTGCCGCCGGGAGGTCATGGATGCCTTCATGCGCGACCGCGCCGCTGAACTCGGCGCCAACTTGGTCAACGGTCTGGTGACCAAGATCGACACCGGCGCCAACCGCCAGGGGCCCTACACCCTCACCTACTCCGACTACAGCGAGGGTGAGGCCACTGGTGAGACCAAGAGTCTCGAGGTGGACCTGATCATTGGCGCCGACGGTGCCAACAGCCGCGTGGCCAAGGCCATGGATGCTGGTGACTACAACGTGGCCATCGCCTTCCAGGAGCGCATCAAGCTGCCTGCTGAGGAGATGAAGTACTACGAGAGCCTGGCCGAGATGTACGTGGGCACGGATGTGTCCCCCGACTTCTACGCCTGGGTGTTCCCGAAGTACGACCACGTCGCGGTCGGCACCGGGACCATGCAGGAAAACCAGGCGCTGATTAAGAGCCTGCAGGAGGGCATTCGCGAGCGCGCTAAGAAGCGTCTGGTGAATGGCGAAGTCATCAAGGTTGAGGCCCACCCGATTCCTGAGCACCCCCGTCCCCGCCGCGTCGTCGGCCGGATGGCGCTTGTTGGTGATGCCGCCGGCTATGTGACCAAGAGCTCCGGTGAGGGCATCTACTTCGCCGCCAAGAGTGGTCGGATGTGCGCCGAGCAGATCGTTGAGGCCAGCCAAGGCGGCAAGCGGGTTCCGACTGAAGCCGACCTCAAGAAGTACCTCAAGAAGTGGGATCGCCAGTACGGCGCCACCTACAAGGTGCTCGAAATTCTCCAGAACGTCTTCTATCGCAACGACGCGGCCCGTGAAGCCTTCGTCGAGATGTGCGACGACAAGGACGTTCAGCGCCTGACGTTCGACAGCTACCTCTACAAGCGCGTGGTAGCGATGAACCCCTGGCAGCAACTCAAGCTGACCCTGCTGACCCTCGGCTCCGTTCTCCGCGGTAACGCCCTGGCACCGCAGGGTTACAAGCCCGTTCCCAGCGCCGTCCGCGAGGACGGAGAGGTCAACGCCATGCTGGCCGTGAGCACCATCAAAGGTGGTATTCGCGTCGGGAACCAGAAGGCCAAAGCCAAAGCCGATCGTGAGCCGGCGTTGAGCGGCAAATAAGGACCTGGTTGGTCAAAAAAGGCAGTGGATTACTCCACTGCCTTTTTTTGTGCTTAAGCCGAGGCGGTGCTCAGTGCTTGATCAATGCTGACCAACTCCAGGGCCTTGGAATCCCAAAGAATGAGGTCAAAGCAATGGGGAATGTCCTTCAGGGTCAGATAGGTGCAGTTCTGCAGTAAATGCGAATGGAAGCGGTGGCAGTCCCGGAGTCTGTAATTGGGAATGCGTTCACAAAGGTGATGGACAGAATGAAAAGCAATATCAGCCGTGAACCAGTTCAAGATGGCTGGCAGCACAAGGTTGCTGCTGCCTTCAATGGCACCCTTGAAATAACTCCAACCGGAGGTTCCACTGGTGTAAGAACCCTGGAAATTGTGCTGAACAAAGAAGACACAGATAAACATGGCCGCTGAGCAGGCCATCACGAAGGAATAGCAGCTCAGAAAAAGCCCAAGGCCCAACCAGGAAGCCATGAGAACCCAACTGGTCAGAACCACGACGTTGTTGGCGACCAGGTCCATCCATTCACCTGTGGTGTACCAGTGGCTGGACTTAAAGTCCAGAACAAAGCGCTTCCAACCGGAGGGTCCCGTCCTAGGGAAGCGAATGGCCTGCTTCAGTGCTGCGCCCGCGAATTCAGCTGAGCCGAGTAGTAGCTGAAGCCTGGGACGGATCACCAGGTAAAAGAAGCCACCGGGAAAGAGCATCAGGGGGTGGCGGATCAGGCGATAGCGCCACTGGGCAGAAGGGGACAACTGGAGAAACTGCTCCACCGTCAAAAGGGACGACGGCCCCCGATAGACATCCCAATTGCCGTTGTGCTTGTGGTGAAAGGCATGACCCCGGGACCAGGGGAACTGCGGAATGGCGTTCAAGCAACCCAAGCCAAAGCCCGTCAGTCGGTTGCACCATCGCGTTGACCAGAGCGTGTCGTGGCCGCAGTCATGCATCAGCGAGAAGCTGCGGGCAGAGAACAACACCAGTGCCAGCAGCACCGGCACCAAAAGCCAGCGCAAACCAGGATCAGCCGCGCAAACGGGAATGACGGCCCAGAGACAGGCAATGGGAAGAACGGTCACGAGGACCTGCCAGAGCGCTCTGGCGTTGCTGGACTGGCGAAAAGAAGCGAGGGAGAAATCGCCGCGACTCAGTGGCCTGTCGAGCTCTGCTGAGCGGATGGAAGTCGTCAGCGGATCAGCCTCTTTGTTGCAAACAGGCTAAGACCTCTTGTTACAGAGCGTTAGCCACTGATCCGGCTGAAGTCAGCCAGAACCGATGCCTGGTTGTTGAGAACACCCAACAGATTGAGGCGGTTGGCGCGGATCGATGCGTCCTCAGCCATCACCATCACGCTGTCCTCTCCATCAAAGAAATTCGCAAGGGCCGACGCACCAGCGATCAGTCCCTGGGCCAGTTGGGCGTAGCGATCGGGATCACTGCCGGTGGCGACGGGCTCCAGGCTGTTCAAAACCGAAAGCATCCCGGCTTCGCTGGACTTCTCAAAGAGGCTTGCATCGACAACAGCGCTGGCCGAGAGAACCGTCTGAGGCAGATCCCCTTTGGAGGCCAACTTCGCAGCACGGGTGACCACGGCCTGGACAGCGGTGAGCTCGCCGCCAGAGCGCAGGCTCTGGAGGAGAGAAGCCCGTTGACGCGCATCACCCGGGTCGGCCAGGAGCCTCTCGAGAGAAACCGTTTCTCCAGCGACGGCTTGAACCAGATCGGAATCAATGGCGGCCTCTTCCAGCAGGCTCTGCAGGCGTTGCCCCATGAGCTCGGAGAGTTCCTGAGCTAATGCCGCTGCATCGACCTTGAAATGGGGCAGCAGCTTGGCCCAATGCTGCGTCGCACGTTCCAGGAGCGTCTTGATGTTGAGGCTCCAACCTTGATCCCAAAGGATCTGGAGGATGCCGTTACCAGCCCGGCGCAGGGCATAGGGGTCCGAGGAACCGGTGGGACGCTCACCCTTGGCGTAAATGCTCAGAAGCAGTTCAAAGCGCTCCGCGAGGGCCACCACAGCACCTGCCACCGAACTCGGCAGGGCATCACCGGCCCCCTTGGGTTGGTAGTGCTCCAGCACAGCCAGGGCCACCTCGCGGGGTTCACCCTCGGCGAGCAGATATTTGCCGCCCATGACGCCCTGCAGCTCTGGGAACTCACCAACCATCTGGCTGACGAGATCGTGCTTGCACAGGTGAGCCGCGCGGGTGGCGTGGTCGGCCACCTGGTTCGGCAGCTCGAGCTGCTCGGCCAGTAGGGCAGTGAGCCACTCGAGCCGCTCAACGCGATCGAGGAGTGAACCCAGGCCCTCAGCAAAGGTCACCCGCTTGAGCTGCTCGCGCCGCTCAGCGCTGGCGACGGCGCGGTCGGCCTGGACAAAGAACTCAGCGTCAGCCAGCCGGGCCTTCAGGACCCGTTCGTTACCCCGGCGGACGGTGTCGCTGGCCTCGGCAAGGCCATTGCCAATGCAGAGGAACCGCGCCAGCAAACTCTTGCGGGCATCCAAGGCCAGGGGGTCGGAATCCGCGTCCTTGCGATACAGAGGCACGTAACGCTGATGGGCACGCATCACGGTGCTCAAGACCTCCGCGGGCAGAGCCAGGTAATGGTCCGCAACGCTTCCCTCGATCAACAGGGGGGTCTCAACGAGATCGGTCAGTTCCTCAAAGAGGTCACTGGGTAAATCGGGAACCGCATCCAAGGCGGCGGCACTGCGTTCAACGCTGGTGCGAATGAATGACGCCCGATCAGAGCGATTGACCACCACCCCGGCGTCGGCCAGGGCAGCGGCATAGACATCGGCCGACGGGATCGCCACAGCGTCGCTGTAAAGACGGTGGCCTCTGCTGGTCTGGCCGGACTGCACGACGGGGTCGCTACCGGAGAGGGTGACGGGGATCAGCTCGGATCCCAGCAGCGCCACTAGCCAACGCACGGGCCTGGAAAAGCGGCTTTCTCCCACGCCCCAACGCATAAAACGACGGCCCTGGAGGGCTGCAATCCACTGGGGAATGGCCTCCGCCAGGAGCTCACGGGCGGGGCGCCCGGCTTCCAGGACTTCCGCAAAGACAAACGGACCCTTGGGGGTGTCACGCACCTCAAGGGCAGCGGGATCAACACCGCAGCGCTTGGCAAAACCTATGGCGGCCTGGGTCGGGACACCGTCTTTGAACGCCTGTGCTGCGGGTGGCCCCTTGCGCTCATCGCGCAGATCGGGGGCTGATTCAGACAGATCACTCACCTGGACCACCAGGCGACGGGGAGTGCTGGTGGTCTCAACCTGGCCGTAGCTCAGTCGCGCTGCACTCAGATCACGCTTCACCGCCTGCTCCAGCTGCGGCAGCGCCAGGCGCGCAAAATCCGCGGGCAACTCCTCAGTCCCGATCTCAAGCAGAAAGGTGGACACGGAGCAGGCAGCCTCAGCAGCCGATCAGCTTATTGAAACGGCTCCGAAGCCAAGCCTGGTCGACGCTTCGCTACGTTCAAAGATCACTGTTTGTGGTGCGTGAGCGTGGCCGAAGGGCAGTCCGTGGGGCAAGTGGAGCAGAAGAGCCCCGAGGAACGGACGTTTTCCCCTTCCATCGCCACAGGCGCAGAGCGCACCAAGTTTGAGCAACTCAAGGCCGACAGCGACTACCTGAAGGACCCTCTCGCTGCAGAGCTGCAGAACGACCTGAGTCACTTCAGTGACGGGGCCGTTCAGTTGCTGAAATTCCACGGCAGCTATCAACAGGACAACCGCGAAAACAGGCAGAAGGGTCAAGACAAGGACTGGCAGATGATGCTGCGCCTGCGCAGCCCCGCTGGACGGATCCCGGCCGGCCTGTATCTGGCGATGGATGAGCTGGCCGATCGTCTCGGCAATGGAACGCTGCGGGCTACCACCCGTCAGGCCTTCCAGATGCACGGCATCCGTAAGGGACATCTCAAGGAGGTGATCGGCACCATCGTTCGCTCGATGGGTTCGACCTTGGCGGCCTGCGGCGACATCAACCGCAACGTCATGGCACCGGCGGCCCCCTTTGAAAAAGGCGGTTATCCAGCGGCCCGCCAATTGGCCAACGACATCGCTGACGTCCTCAGCCCGCAGGCCGCTGAGGGCAGCTACCTGGACCTCTGGGTCGATGGCGATCTGAGTTACCGGATCAAACCCAGCCGCCCCGTGAAGAAGGCACGCGAGCGGCAACAGGAAGGGGGTGTCTTTAGCGGGGACGCCAAAGAGCCTCTGTACGGCGGCACCTACCTACCCCGGAAGTTCAAGGTGGCCGTGACGGTGCCTGGGGACAACTCCGTCGATCTGCTGACCCAGGACATCGGCCTGGTGGCCTTTGCTGATGCCAACGGCGAACTCCGTGGCTGCAACGTTTATGTGGGTGGTGGCATGGGCCGCACCCACAACAAGGAGGAGACGTTTGCCCGCACAGCTGATCCCCTCGGCTATGTGGCAGCTGAACACATTTTTGATCTGGTGCAGGCGATCCTGGCCCTGCAACGGGACCACGGTGACCGCAACAACCGTCGTCACGCACGTCTCAAGTACCTGATCCACGATCAAGGCATTCGCTGGTTCAAAGACGAACTCAAGGCGAAGTACTTCTCGCACCCGATCAAGGGTCTACGACTTGAGCCCAAAGCCAAGCTTGAGGACTATCTGGGTTGGCATCGCATCAGCGCCGGCAAGTGGTTCGTCGGCATCCCGCTGTTGTGTGGCCGTCTCTCGGGCGATCTCAAGCGGGGCCTTCGCCAGCTGGTGGAGACCTATCAATTGGAGATTCGTCTCACCCCCAACCAGGATCTGCTGCTCTGCAACATCGGCACGGCCCAGCGGGCTGCGGTGAAAGAAGCCCTCGCCGCTCTTGGCGTTGAGACGCCCGAAACACCGGACCAACTGGCGCGTCACGCCATTGCCTGTCCTGCGCTCCCCCTCTGCGGGCTAGCGGTGACCGAGGCCGAGCGGATTCTTCCCGATGTGCTGGCGCGGCTGGATGCACAACTTCGGCGCCTCGAGATTGAGAAATCAATCCTGGTGCGCATGACCGGCTGTCCAAATGGATGCGCCCGTCCCTACATGGCTGAACTGGGCCTGGTGGGTGATGGCGTCAATCAGTACCAACTCTGGCTTGGTGGAACACCGAACTTGAGTCGTCTGGCCGAGCCCTACCTCGAGCGGATGCCGCTGGAGAAACTCGAGAGCACGATTGAACCGCTGCTGAAGGGCTGGAAGGCCGCAGGCGGCCGCCGCAGCTTCGGTGACTATGTCGCCAAGCTCGGCCGCCAGTCCGTTGAAGAGCTGGTCCGCTCAGCCGTCTGACGCACGGCCATAGATCGCCTCGCTCTGGCTCCGCTGCCAGGCCCAGAGCTGGTCGCCGTAGCTGAAGTGCCACCACTCGTTGGGGTGTTGGGCGAAGCCCTGCGATTCCATCGCATCAGCGAGGAGTCGGCGCCGTCGATCCCATTCGAGGGCCTGTTGGCGCTCCACACCGTCAGGCGTCGTATCGGCAACGGCGCGGTAGTGGTGCGGCTCTGATACAGCACCGATCGCGTCGATGTCAGAACCCATGTCGACGAGTTCGCCCGCCCCATCCAGCAGGGTGAGGTCAACCGCCGCTCCGGTGCTGTGGGGAGGTGGTGTCGCAGGATCCAGGCTGGGCGGAGCCCAAAAGCGACTCACCTCGTCAATGACAGCCGCCACGGCTGGGCTGGCCGAGCTGGGGTTTAGGCCTCGGGTGCTGCACTCCTGGGCGATGGCGTAGTCCACCATGAAGCGCTGGACAGCAATCGGACGCCAAGCGTCAAAGATCGCCAGGCGGTAGCCGGGTTCAGCCGTGCTTAAAACCGTCTGGGCCTGGAGGAGGCGCTGGATGACTCCGGTGCGGAGGCGAAAGGGACAGGCACCCTCGCCATAGGGGGCACCAACGGCGACATAGGGGTGGGGTTCGATCCGAAAGAGAGCCGCAGGCAAGGGGGCAAGCGACTCGGCGCAGTCGCGGATGACGATGTCACTCCAGGGCCGCAGGGGCATCAGTTCAGGCGGGCAGCTTGGGCGACCCGATGACGCTGGTCGCTCAGCACTTTGGCAAGGCCCGGGTGTTGATCCAGGTCAGGATCCTCCGCCACGATCTCCTGGGCAACGCGGCGGGCCTGCTCCAGCACCTCCCCGTCGTCGGTGAGGCTGGCGAGGGCCAGATCTGGCAGCCCACTCTGGCGGGTGCCCAGGACCTGACCGGGACCCCGCAGGCGCAGGTCCATTTCCGCGATCTCAAAGCCGTCGTTGGAGCGCACCAGCACCTCCAGGCGCTGCCGTGCGAGCACATTGCGGCTGTCGTTCACCAGCAGGCAGTAGGACGCCGCAGCCCCTCGGCCAACGCGCCCGCGCAACTGGTGCAACTGGGCCAACCCGAAGCGATCGGCATGGTCAATCACCATCACGCTGGCCTCGGGCACATCCACGCCTACCTCGACCACGGTCGTACTGACCAGCACCTGGGTCTCGCCGCTCGCAAAGGCTGTGATTGCCGCCTGCTTCTCAGCACTGGGCATGCGTCCATGCAGCAGTCCGACCTGGAGGTTCGGGAAGACCTGCTCGCTGAGCTGCTGATGCACATCGACGGCAGAGCGCAGGTCCAACTTCTCGGACTCCTCCACCAGGGGCAGGACGACATAGGCCCGCTGGCCGAGGGCCACCTGCTCTCGAATCAAGCTATAGGCCTCGTCGCGATCGGCGCTTGCCAAAAGGCTCGTGCGAATGGGGGTGCGGCCAGGCGGCAACTCGTCGATTTGGCTGACCTCCAGATCACCGTGAATGGAGAGAGCCAAGGTCCTTGGGATCGGCGTCGCCGTCATGGTCAACAGGTGAGGCTGCAGGCCCTTGTCCAGCAGGCGATTGCGCTGGTGGACGCCAAAGCGATGCTGCTCATCGACGACCACCAGACCCAAGCGCTGGAACTGAACGGGATCCTCCAGAAGGGCATGGGTCCCCACCAGCATCTTCAGGGTTCCATTGGCCAGGTCCGCCAACAACTCTCGCCGCCGGCGCAGGGGGGTCGATCCGGTCAGTAGGGCGCAGGTGACATGCAGTTGGGGCAGCCACTCGCAGAGCTTGCGGTAGTGCTGTTCAGCCAACACCTCCGTCGGTGCCATCAGGGCCCCCTGGCAGCCGGAATCAATCGCGGTCAGCAGAGCAGCGATCGCGACCACGGTCTTGCCGCTACCGACATCCCCCTGCACCAGACGGGCCATCGGCTGGTCCCGCCGCAGGTCAGCCCGGATCTCCGCCAAGACGCGCTGCTGGGCTCCGGTGAGGGGGAAGGGGAGCAGCTGCAAAAACGCCTGGAGCAATGCGTCACCCTCAACCGCCAGGGCAGGGGCGGGACGACTGGTGAGCTGGCGGCGCCGCTGCAGCAAACCCAGCTGCAGCAGAAGGAACTCGTCAAAGACCAGACGGTGGCGAGCCTCGCTCAGAGACGCCTGGCTCGTCGGACCATGGATCTGGACCAGGGCCTCCGGCAGCGGGACCAAGCCCTCCCGCGCCTGCAGCGAAGCCGGCAGCGGATCACCCCATTGGCCTGCAGCCGCCACCACGGGACGGATCAGATTGCGCAGGCGGTCGGCCGTCAGCCCCTCGGTCAGGCCGTAGACAGGCAACAGGCGGCCAATCTGGTCACTGCGAACCGAGGCATTGGGACTCTCCAGGACCTCCATCAAGGGGTCCTGGAACGCCGGTCCGTAGGGGGTCTCCTTCACCAAGCCGCTAATGGCAACAGAGGCCCCGACGGGATAGTTGCGCTGTTGGGCCTTAAGCCAAGCCGGTGAGCTGAAGCGCTTCCCCGCAAAGAACTTCGAGACGCGAATCCGGCCGGTGATATCGGCCAAATGCAGCTCGAGGATCGAGAGATTCGGGTTGCGCGGGCTGGTGAAGCTGTGACTGCGGCGAACCGTGGCGACGATCGTGGCCGTCTTGCCGGGCTCGAGGCCGGCGATGCGCACCAAGTTGGCGTAGTCGAGGTAGTCGCGGGGGTAGTAGCGAACCAGGTCTCGGGCAAGCCAAAGATCCAAGGCAGCGAGGCGCGTGGCACTTTTTGGGCCCACACCGCGGACCTCGCTCAAGGGGGTATCCGGTTGGATCGACTGGGAACGGGGAGCGCCTGGGGACTCACTGGAGAGCAGGCGCAGTCGAGGGGGAGAGACCGGCTGAACCGGCTGAAGGGCCTTCTGCAGTTCAAACAGATACTGGCGGCTGCGGCGCACCAGGCTCTGGCGGCGGGACTGGCTCAGTTCGCCATACCGAGCAAAGTCACCGGCCAGCTCCCCCAAGCCAGAGAAGCGCTGGCGATCGAGCTCCTCAGGTGGCGCCGCCAGGGCTCGCTGCAGAAAGCTGCTGAAGCGCTCCTTGCGGCCGAGCAGGTCCTCAAAACCACGCTCAGCCTCGAGCTGGAGCGCCTGTTGCAGCGGACGCAACCAAGCCTGGAGCGCTAGCTGCGATCCGTTGCTGGATTCTGGGTGGGGGCGCTGTCCTGAAACCACTGCTGCTCTGCCTCGAGGGCACTGACCCGGCGCTGCCAGGTGCGATACCGCTTGGCCATTGTGCGCAATGTGCGGCGCCTCTGTTCCAAGCGCTGACGGCAGGTGCGCAAACGGGGTTGTTCAAACTCCAGATCCGGACCACGCAACAGCAAGGTCAAGACCTCGGTCGGAGCGAGGGAGGGCGACGCTGGATTCAGGGTGAGAGGGAGAGCCATCCGCAGGACGTTGGCTGGCGCAGGCAGGGCCTCGACCTGTCCATCCAAGACCGCATCCAGGAGATTCAAAGGGAGCAAGCCCTGCGCCAGACCCACGCGCATCATCTCCACATTGATGGCATGGGAGAGGTTGCGCAGACGTCGGCGCAGAGCACGATCGAAATGGGCCCACCAGCGCACCTGAAGCAGGGGATCGCGAGGCAGATGCGAACTGACGACGTCCGAGTCGAAGCTCTCGAACGGAAGGCCTTCGGAATCGCCCACCTCGTCCCCAGACTCCTCAACCTCAGGGGTCTCGGACTCGGAGGACCGTGCTGACAGGGTCTCGGAGGCCATCGAGAACAGGGACTGAAGCAGGGCTAAATCCCCCTCAGGCGGAGCTGGCTCGGCAGACGGCACCTCGTCTTCCTCGGCTACACGAGGACGCTGGTTCAATGCTGGCAATCCCGGCACACCTCGGTCAAACAGATCGGCCCCCAGGGGGAGATCCAGGCTGAGATTGATCGACTGGGGCAATGGAGCCTCATCAGGCCGTTCAGCGGGCGCAGGGCTCGGGGGGGCTTCTTCTTGCCCCTCCAGCATGCTTTGCAGAATTTTTTGCTGCTCCTGCAGCTGCCGGCGCTGTTGCTTGCGGGCCTGCTGGGCGGCCAGACCCATCACCTGCTCGACGGTCAGCAGGGAACAGGAGCGTTTCACCAAACTTTGGAGACGCCGCTGAAACGTCTGACGGCGCTCTGGTGTCAGCTGGTTGTAGCGCTCAGGAACCACCTGGGTCGCCAAATGAAAACAGGCCTGCTGCACGCTGTGCAACAGGCCATCCCGCAGAACCTGCAGGTACAGGGCGAGGTCGCGGTAGAGGGCCGGAGTGAACTCCTCTTGCTGCTGAAGCAGCGAGAGGAGTTGTGCCTTGGCCTCGTCCAGGGATCGTGTGTTGGGATCCAGAGGACGACTCACGGGACCAGAGCGCTGAAGGGACGAATCCCGATCAAGCAGCCTGCATGGCAGCCACTTCAGCCGCGAAGTCCATCTTCTCGACTTCGATGCCCTCGCCCAGGTTGAAGCGAACGAAGCGGCGCACCTGGATGTTCTCGCCGACCTTGCCGGAGACCTGCTTAACCAGTTCGTCGACGGTCAGGGCGCTGTCCTTGATGTAGGCCTGATCGAGGAGGGACATCTCCTTCAGGCGCTTGCCGATACGGCCAGCCACGATCTTCTCCTTCATCTCCTCCTTCTTGCCGGCGAGGTCATCGCGGCCCATCTCGATCTGCTTCTCGCGCTCGGCGACTTCAGCGGGGATGTCCTCGACCTTGACGTAGTCAACGTTGGGGCATGCAGCGACCTGCATGGCCACGTTGCGCACGAGCTCCTGGAAGATCTCGCCACGGGCGACGAAATCGGTTTCGCAGTTCACTTCAACCAGAACGCCGACGCGGGCACCGGTGTGGATGTAGCTACCGATCGCGCCCTCAGCGGCGGCACGGCCAGCCTTCTTCTCGGCGGAGGCAATGCCCTTCTGACGCAGCCACTCGACGGCCTTGTCCTTGTCGCCCTTCGTTTCGTTGAGGGCCTTCTTGCAGTCCATCATCCCTGCGCCGGTCATGTCGCGCAGTTCTTTGACGAGCTTGGCGGAGATCTCAGCCATGGTGCGTTGCGGTGATGAAGAGGGGAAAAATCAAAACAGGGGCTCAACACCGAAGAGCCTCCCCGGGGGGAAGCTCCTGGCATCAACCACTGGGGTCAGGAACGAATCAGGCCTGAACGTCGTCGTAGGCAGCTTGCTCGTTGGAGCCGTGGCGACCTTCGTTGATGGCATCCGCCAGACGGCCGAGCACCAGTTGAACGGAGCGCACTGCGTCGTCGTTGCAGGGGATGGGCACGTCGCAGAGGTCGGGGTCGCAGTTGGTGTCGAGCATGGACACCAGGGGAATGTCCAGCTTGCGGGCTTCGAGCACGGCGTTCGTCTCGCGGCGCTGGTCCACCAGGACCACCACGTCGGGGAGGCGACGCATGTTCTTGAGACCACCCAGGTACTTCTGCAGGCGGTCCAGCTCGCGGCGCAGGACTGCGGCTTCCTTCTTAGGACGCATGGCGATGGCGCCGGAGGACTCCATCCGCTCGAGGTCCTTCAGGCGGTCGATGCGGGCACGCATCGTGGTCCAGTTGGTGAGCATGCCGCCCAGCCAGCGCTGGTTCACGTAGGCAGCACCACAGCGGCTGGCTTCGAGGGCAATCACCTCAGAGGCCTGCTTTTTGGTTCCCACAAACAGGAAGCGCTTGCCGCTGCGTGCGGCACTGCGAACCCACTTGTAGGCGTTGTTCATGCAAACCGCGGTTTGCACGAGGTCAATGATGTGGACGCCGTTGCGCGCGCAATAGATGTAGCGCGACATCTTGGGGTTCCAACGGCGAGTTTGGTGCCCAAAGTGAGCACCCGCCTCCATCATTTCGGCGAGAGTGACGACAGCCATGTTGTGTTGAGGTTTCGGGTTTGCCTCCACCTGCCAGGGATCCACCGAACAGGACGAACCTGAATCACCGGTTGATCACCCGAAACGCGCAGGTGTGCGGTTTGAAAGTGCTTGGAAACACTACCAAACGGGCCTTCTGCTCAGCGCAGACCGGCGGCCCGAGCCTCGGCATAAAGCGCCCTGACACCGATGCGATTGAGAGGAAGCCGGAGTAGCTCCATGGCCCATGCCGCTTGGCCCTGACGAATCAGCCAAGCCAGCAGCGGCCGAAGGCTGCGCTCATTCAAGAGACCACCCAGGGTCAGTAGCTCCCAGAGCACCCTGTGGAGGATGGTGAATTGAATGATGAACCGCACCCGCCGGGTGGGGTGTTTTTTGTAGAAGACCAGACCCATCTTGGCCCGCTCCCCCTCGACGGCGATCAGGCGGGGGACCTGCTCCAAGCTCAGGGGCGGGTGCCAGTGATAGCCAACCGCAGCTGGACAACGGACCAGGACGACGCCCATCTGCCGCAGCCGCTCGCCCAACTCCAGGTCTTCCCAGCCATAGAGCCGGAAGCGGGTGTCAAACAGGCCACTGCGCTCAAGAACCTCACGGTCAATCGCGACATTCCCGGTGGCGAAATAGGCCCAGGAAAGATCGCGGAGCTTGTGGGGTTCGCTGGTCGGATCTTCAAAATTGGCGGTGTTGATCACCGCTCCATAGGTGAAGCAGAGGCGGTCGCCCCGCTCCTGCCAGCTCTGGTTCAGCTGGCTGGCGTGACTCAGGAGAAAGTCCTCCGTCACCACCAGGTCGCTGTCAATAAAAACAATCACGTCACCACGGGCGTGATCCACCCCGCGGTTGCGCCCCTCAGCCGGTCCACCGTGGTCCTGTTGGACCAGGCGGACATGGGGGAGATCGGCCTGATGGCGGCCCAACCAAGCCACTGTGTCGTCGGTGGACCCGTCATCCACCACCACCACCTCGTAGTTGCTGATCGGTGCAGCCAGTCGCTGGCTCTCGAGGGCACGCAGGCACTTCTCGAGAATCGGAAGACGGTTGTAGGTGGGGATGACGACGCTGAGGAACATGGCCAGGTCGACGATTCGAGCAAAAAAAAGGGATCCCTCAGGATCCCAGAGCAGTCAAATTGCGAGAGCTGATCAGTCAGCAGCGCCGCCGTTGTTGGCGGTGCCGGTCACGCCGTTACCTGCGCCTTCGCCGCGACCGTCGTTACGCATCTTCCGCTTTTTGAACTTGCGGGCGTACGCGCGGTTGCGCTCTTGCTTTTCCTTCTTGAGGTTGCGGCGTTTGGCCATCGAAACGGCGTGAAGTTCGGGTTAGTCCCCACAGTACTGAATCGCCCTCAGTGCTGAACGGATAACGCGGGCTTTCCTGCCTCCAGCAGACGGCCATCCTCCATGCGCACCAGGCGATCAGCGATATCCAAGATCCGCGGATCATGGGTGACCATCAGGACCGCACAGCCCTGATCCCGGGCCAAACGCCTTAAAAGTTCCACCACCTCACGACCCGTTTGCGAATCCAACGCTGCGGTGGGTTCATCGGCGAGCAGCAAGCGCGGGTGGGCTGCGAGGGCACGGGCAATCGCCACGCGCTGCTTCTGACCGCCGGAGAGGTCATGGGGCAACTTATGCAGTTCGTCCCCGAGGCCCACGGCCCGAAGCCACTCCCTGGATTGATCACGCCGGGCGCGGTAGCTCAGGCCAGGCAGCAGGTCCGATCCCATCTGCACGTTTTGCTCCGCCGTCAGGCAGCGCAGCAGATTGTGTCCTTGAAAAATCATGCCGATCGAGCGGCGCAGCCGCTGACGATCGCGGCGACTGGCTCCGGCCAGCTGTTGGCCCAACACCTCTACGGATCCTTCTTGAACGGAGCGCAGGGCGCCGACAAGGGTCAGCAGGGTGGTCTTGCCGCAGCCGGAGGGTCCCGTCAGCAGCACGACCTCGCCGGCCGCAACGGTCAGGTTGACGCCCTGGAGGACCTGGCGGCGCATGGTCCCCGATCCATAGAAATGGGAGAGCTCCCGAAGATCAACTGCAGCGGAGATGGCCATCGGTTCAGAAAATCTCTGCGGGATCGGCGTCGGCCAGGCGACGCATGGCCAGCCCTGCTGACGCCATGCACATCACCAAAATCATGCTGAACACGGTGATGGCGCGGGCGGAGTCCATGAACACCGGCAGTTGGGTGGCAGAGCGCACCATGAGGTAAAGGCCCTGGCCTGCGGCATAGGCCGGGAGATAGCCAAAGGCGGCCAGCAGCAGTCCTTCGCGGGCAACGACCCCAAGCAGGCTGGGCAGCTTGTAGCCCATCGCCATCAAGGTCGCGTACTCCGGCAGGTGGTCACTGACATCGGAATAGAGCACCTGATAGACGATCACGCAGCCAACGACGAATCCCATGGCGGCCCCGAGCGTGAAGATGAAGCCGATGGAGGTGCTGGTGCGCCAGTAGTTCTGCTCGAAATCAATAAAGCCCTGCTTGGTGAGCACCTTGACGTCGCTGGGCAGTTGGGCCTGCAGACGTTGGGCGACGGCGGTGGGATCGCTTCCGGGTTTCAGGCGAACCAAGCCGACCTCGATGCTCCCGGGCGGGGTGTTGGGAAGCAGATCGATGAAGGTCTCCGAGCTGGTCAGCAGATTTCCATCCGCTCCAAAGGAGGTTCCCAAGCCCACCAAACCAGCCACGCGGACGCGCTTGCCGGCAATTTCACTCTCCACCGTGCGCCCCTCACGGAACCACTCGGCCACCGGTCCAAATTCCGGTCGGGACTGCTCATCAAAAAGAACCCGCCCCTTTTGAGTCAGAGCCCGCGCCTTTGGGGCCAGCGAAGGATCGGTGAAGAGGGGATCATTGGGCTCAAAGCCCAGGGTCAAGATGGAGCGTGTGCCCCGCGTTTCGGGGTTGCGCCAGAGCAACAAATTCCAGTGAACCGGCGTGATCCCCTCCACCTCTGGGGCCGCCATGGTCTGGACCAAACGGCGCTTGGGGAAGCCCGCCATGCTCACCGAACTGGTGGACCGGGGACTGATCAGCACCAGATCGGCGTCAAACAGCCGGTGAATCGTGACGCTGGCATCAAACAGCCCGTCACGGAAGCCCAGCTGCATGAACATCAGGATCCCGGCGAAACTGATGCCCGCAAGCGCTACAGCCAGACGCACTGGCTGCCGGGTTAAGAGCAGCAGGGCCAGGGGAATGCGCCGGCGTTGCCAGATCCCCTCAAACCAACGCTGAAGACTCACGGCTCAAAGCGCGCGATGACCTTCAGGCCCGAGAGCTGCTGCACACGCTTGGCATCGGCGGGATCCAGGGCGAGTCGCACTTCGACGATGCGAGCGTCCGCATCGCCCGTGGGATCGGTGGAGAGCACATCCCGCTGCCGGATCTGCGGTGAAATCCGCAGCACTTCAGCCTTCAGCTTGCCGCTGAAGCCTCCGTTTTCACTGATCAACGAAGCACTCTGGCCCAGGCGAATCCGACCGATGTCGCTTTCGTAGACCTCGGCGATCGCCTCCATGCGGTCACTGGCGCCAACCGACAGGATGCCGTCCGAACCAGGACGCTCCCCAGGACGGGCATAGACCCGCAATACCGTCCCATCAATGGGTGAGCGGAGTTGGCTGTCCTTGAGGTCCACTTCAATGCCTCGCTTCTCAGCGAGGGCTTGACGCCGTTGTCCTTCAAAAGTCACCAGCTCGTCTTGCTTCTCCTCCAGCAGCACCATGCTGGCGGCACCTTCCCTGGAGGCTTCGCGGTAGCGACTCACCTCACGACGCTGCATCGCGATCGAGCGATCCAGGGTGCCAATACGGGCATTGATCGCCGCGAGATCGGCCAAGAGTCCGGGGCGGTTATCAAAGGTGGCCAGGATCTGACCGCGCTTGACCCGGTCACCTTCTTGGACCGAAAGGCCGCTGATGCGGGGGCTGCCGCCCATCGACCCCATGGGAGCGGCCAGCTTGCGGACATCGCCGGCGGGTTCCAGTCGACCCAGGGCCGAAACGGATTCAATTCTGGGTTGAACAACCGGGGCCGGAGGCACCGGCGCGGGCCGGTCCAGGGCACGACCAATCACCACGGCGAGCAGCAGCAGAGCCACTGCTCCACCGCCACTTCGCCAGGGATATCGCTTCAGCCACTGCAGCATCACTGCAGGGGCAGTGGATCGTCGAAGAGCAACTCCTCGATGTAGCGATCGGCCCACTCGGGATTGAAGGCTTTCTCGAGCACGCGGCGGGTCTTGTCGTTGCGCTTCTGTTGCTGGCAATACGAGAGCTGGCCGCTATGTCGCCTCACCGTATCTGGGTGATCGATGGGCTGAGGAACGGCCTCTGCACTGGCCTCACCCAACACCCGCAGAAAATCACTGACGAGCTCGATAAAGCGTTGCTCTTCCGCTGCATCCGCAGGACGGACAAAGCGGACATAGGGAGAAAAGATCGTCCCCCACTCAGGCAGCTCACGCTCCTGGCTGAACGCGCGCTTCGGCAGGGCCTCCAGACGCTGAAGGACCGCCTGCGGCAGGGCGCCATCCACGGGCGAGAGATCAACGATTGCAGCAGAGACCACGCCACGGCCGGCAACGATGTCCGCCCCAAAGACGGGCAGGTCATAGCGGGGGTCGGGGAAAAAGACGCAGTGGAGGATCTGCAGGCCGGCTCCAAGCCGTGCGGTTTCCAGGTGCAACTTGCGCAGACCGCGGCTGGAGCGCAATTCATTGCGGATGAAGAGGTCCTCCCCATCGAGGCTGCCGCTAATGGCCTCCAATTGGGGATCTACCGCCAGTGGCTGCAGCTCCGGCAAGGAGGACCACTGCTGACGGATGCGCTCAGCGAGGGCGTCAACGAGCGGATGAATGCCGAGGGCAGCAGAACTCATCGGGGCTGAAGCGGCGACCGTCCTGGCGATCCTGCCAGCAGAATGGGGCGAACCACAGGTTCTCAATCCGTTGTCAGGTCTGAACACCGCTCCGCTGCCTGAACCGCAGCGTGGTCAGCTCGCCAACGGAACGTCCCTGGTGCAACTCGATCTGCCGAATGCACCTGTGGTCTGCCTTGACTTTTGGTGCCGCTCCGGCAGTGGAGTGGAGGCCCCCGGGGAGGCGGGGATCGCCCACTTCCTCGAGCACATGGTCTTCAAAGGAAGTCACAGCCTTCAAGCCGGTGAATTTGACCAGCGCATCGAAGCGCTTGGGGGCAACAGCAATGCAGCCACCGGCTTCGACGACGTGCACTATCACGTCCTGATTCCGCCCGAAGCCTGCGCTGAAGCACTGGAGCTGCTCACTGATCTGGTGCTTCAACCGCGCTTGGACCGGAGCGATTTCGACATGGAGCGTCAGGTGGTGCTCGAGGAACTCGCCCAGAGTGAGGACCAACCGGAAGAAGTGGCTTTTCAGCAGCTGCTCAAGCAAAGCTGCCTGGATCACGCCTATGGCAAAGCGATCCTGGGGGACCGGGACGCACTCCTTGGCCACACCCCGGAGGCCATGGCGCGCTTCCACGCCCGTCATTACCGCGCCGATCGTTGTTGCCTTTCGGTGGCAGGGCCGCTGGCGGCGTTGCAACTGGAAGAGCAACTGCAGCGCTCAGCCTTGGCGCAGTTGGTCCCCTCCGAAGCCGACGCAAGGCCTGCTCCACTGCAGTTCATGCCCGGTGAAGAGCGACTGGAACTGCCCCGGCTGGAGGCCGCCAGGCTCTTAATGGCCTGGCCGCTGCCCGGTGCAGCTGACCAAATGTCTGTGGTTGGTGGGGACCTGCTGACCACCCTGTTGGCGGAGGGACGGCGCAGTCGCCTGGTGGAGCGACTGCGGGAGCAGCTTCGTCTGGTGGAAAGCGTCGATCTCGATCTCAACGTCTTGGAGTCCGGCTGCCTTGTCTTGCTTGAGGCGGTCTGTGAGCCCGAACACCTCAGCCGTGTTCGAGCGGAAATCAATGGCGTCCTGAAGGCACTGCAGCAGGAGATCCCAAGCGAAGCCGAGGTGGAGCGCGCCCGGCGATTGGTCGGCAACGGCTACCGCTTCAGCCTGGAGGCGCCAAGCGCCGTCGCCGCGATGGTTGGCAACAGCGCGCTGTGGGATCGCAAGCACAACCTCCAAGCCCCGCTCGACTGGCTCGAGGAATGGGACGGACAGCGCCTGGTGCAGGACGTCGTCCCCCAACTGCAGCCGGAGCAGGCCTTTGTGTTGGAGGCGGTTCCAGCATGAGCAGCGCCGGCGTGCAACAACGTGAGCTCAGCGGAGGCTGTCCGCTCTGGCTCATCGAGCGTCCAGGTCCAGCCATCCTCTCGGCCAAGCTCTGGATCCGCGGCGGAAGCAGCGCCGACCCCTCTGGCCAGCGGGGGGCTTCCCAACTGCTCGCGGGGGTGCTGAGCCGGGGCTGCGGGCCGTTCAGTGGCGACGCCCTGGCTGATCTCGTTGAAGGCCGGGGCGCAGGACTGCGCTGTGAGGCCGCCGAAGACGGCACCTTGATCAGCCTGAAGTGCGCCAGTGATGACGCGGCTCTCTTGCTGCCGCTGGTCCTGCAGATGGTCACCAGCCCGTGGCTGGTCGAGGACCAGGTGACCCTCGAGCGTCAACTCAATCTGCAAACCCTGCAGCGGCAGAAGGAGGACCCCTTCCAGGTCGCCCACGATCAACTGCGTCAGCAGCTCTACGGCTCAGGG
This sequence comes from Vulcanococcus sp. DEBay_Sum22DG08_74, assembly GCF_017852955.1. NCBI lineage: Bacteria > Bacillati > Cyanobacteriota > Cyanophyceae > Synechococcales > Synechococcaceae > Vulcanococcus > Vulcanococcus sp. DEBay_Sum22DG08_74. Next base: position 46,988 of record NZ_JAFMKL010000002.1, on the reverse strand, counting down.
CCCTACGGCCACGACCCCCTGGGTGTTGAGGCCGAACTCTGCGCACTGGCTCGACCGCAACTCGAGCAGATGACCCACCAGCTCGGGCAAGAGGGTGCCGTGATGGTCCTGGCGGGCCAGATCCCAGCGGAGCCCGAGCAACTGTTGCTGCATCAGCTCGACGGCCAGAGCTGGAGGACCCAGGCGCCAAAGCGACTGGCCGGCGCCTCCGGGCTCAAGCAGGTCTCACTGGCGAGCAACGTCGATGAGACTGAGCAGTTGGTCTTGATGCTGGGGACCACCACAGCTCCCCTTGGCAGTGAGCAGGCCCTGGCCCTACGGCTGCTGCATTGCCACCTGGGCATCGGCATGTCCAGCCGCCTCTTTGTGGCCCTACGGGAGGAACACGGCCTGGCCTACGACGTGGGGGTGCACTACCCCGCGCGCCTCGGGGATGCCCCCTTCGTGTTCCATCTCTCCAGCTCGAGTGAGCGAGCTGAGGAAGCCACCCGCGAGCTGCTCAATGAATGGCTGCGCCTGCTCGAGGAGCCCATCAGTGATGCACAACTCCAGCTGGCCAAGGCGAAATTCAAAGGTCAGGAGGCGTTAGGGCGCCAAACCTGCAGCCAAGTGGCCGATCGCCACGCCCTGGTCCTCGGCCATGGCCTGCCCTTCGACTTTGCCGATCGCTGTCTTCTCGAAGCTGAAGCGCTGACGCCGAACGATCTCCACCAAGCAGCGCAGGCGCTGCTGCAGGGACCGTCCTTGAGCCTCTGCGGACCGCAGGACGCGATTGAGGCAGCAACGGCGGTCTGGACGGGGCATCCACTGAACCGGTCTTAAACCGGTTCAAGTTGCTTGAGCTCCAGCAAAAAGGTGCCGCGACGGAAACGGACGGCGACTTGATCCAAGGCCTTGAGGGCTACCACCTGGCCAACCTCGTCGGCGTCGATCAAATCAGGCGGGCGCAGCATCGACATCGCGTCGGCTGTCTTGAGATAGCTGGGTTGAGCCAGCAGACGCACCTGAGTGCCAACGCTGATGGATTCCTGGGACATCGGTCGTTGCAAGACCACCACTCTCCTGCAGGATGGTCCCACTGAGAGGCCAACTGTGCGCGCCCTTGCCAACTGGAGTGGTGCCCTCGCTGGATTGCTGCTGATCCTCTGTGGAGGGTTGATTCAGGCCGCGATCCCTTGGCCAGGCAGCCAGGGCGTCTCGTTCGTGCCCCTGCCCATGACCTTGCAGGTGCCAGCCCTGCTCTTTACGGCCTTGGTCTGCGGACATCGTCCGGCCATGTTGGCCGGCATGGCCTACATCAGCCTGGGGCTCTTCCAGCTCCCGGTTTTTCAGGGTGGCGGCGGGTTGAGCTACCTCAGCGATCCCGCTTTTGGCTATCTGGCTGGGTTCCTACCAGCTGCCTGGCTGACCGGCCGCCTCGCCCAGCAGCAGGACATGGATGACCTGCTGAATCTTGTGGCTGCAGCGGTCCTGGGGCTGTTGATCCTTCAGGGTTGCGGCCTGGCCAACCTCCTGCTCGGCGGGCTGTTCCAGCGCTGGGGCGGACAGCTGCCCCAGTTGGTGCTGACCTACAGCCTTGGGCCGCTGCTCCCCCAACTGCTCCTCTGTTGTGCGGTGGCCGTTCTCGCCTGGCCGACCCGACGCCTGTTGTTGCTGGACCGTTGATGAAGCGGAGCTACTGGATCGCCATCGCCGTTGTGCTGATGGACCAGATCAGCAAGGCCTGGGCCGTGGACCATCTGGCCGGAGTGGGCGTTCGTCCGCTGCTTCCAGGACTGCTCCAACTGCAGCTGGTCTTCAACAGCGGTGCGGCCTTCAGCATGCTGGAGGGAAACGCCAACCTGTTGGGAGTGGTCAGCCTCGCGGTCGCCGTGGGGCTTGTGTTCTGGATCCAGACGAGCGGTCCACTGGATCGCTGGCAGGCCATGGGCCTGGGGTTCTTGCTGGGGGGAGCCGTTGGCAATGGAATCGACCGCTGGCGCTTGGGGCGGGTGGTGGACTTCCTGGAGTTTGTGCCGATCTCCTTCCCGATCTTCAACCTCGCGGATGTCGCCATCAACCTCGCGGTTCTTTGCCTAGCGCTCTCGCTCTTTCCCGCTTGGCGCAGGCACTAATCAAGGGGATCATCGGAGCGCGTGGTCAAGGAGCCCTTGACCTCCACCAAGGGATGCTGGCGTGAAACCTCCTGGTCGAATCTGGCTTTGGCTTGGTCTGGCCCTCGGGGTCTTGGTGGTCGTCACCGCCGTGCTCCAGGCCGTCAACAACCTGCTCTGGCAGCTGAGCTACCTGCTTCCGAGCTGGCTTGTTGGCCCCTTCAGCCTGCTGCTCTTCGGCGGGGCAGCACTGCTGATCGCTCGCTTTGCTTGGCCCTGGTTCAACAGCATCCGGCGCTCAGGCTGGAAGGTCTTTCAAGAGCCCGGTTCGCGCACCAGTGCGCCGATTGAGGCTCCCGTCAACCGCAAGGAAGCAGCTCAAAAGAACCTTGCAGGGATCGAGACGCTCCTGCAGGGCATCCGGGACGAGGTCCAACGTGAGGCCCTCAGGCAAGAACGAGAGAGGGTTGCAGCAGAGCTGGAACGCGGCGATTTAGTGATCGTGGTGTTTGGCACCGGCTCCGCCGGGAAAACATCCCTAATCCGGGCGCTGCTGCGCGACGTCGTGGGCGAGGTCGGAGCAGCCATGGGTTCAACGACGACAACCACGAGCTATCGCCTCCGCCTGCGCAACCTGCAGCGAGGCATCCGACTGGTTGACACGCCGGGGATTTTGGAAGCGGGCATCGAGGGGCAGAAGCGCGAGCAGATTGCCCGCGATCAGGCCTCGAATGCCGATCTCCTACTTCTTGTTGTCGATGGGGATCTTCGGGCCGCTGAGCTCGAGGTGTTTGCGGCGCTCGCCAGCTTGGGCAAACGGCTGCTGCTGGTCCTCAACAAGTGCGATCTGCGGGGTGAAGAAGAAGAGAAACGCCTCCTCGAGCTGCTTCGACGCAGAACCCAGGGCCGCATTGCACTGGAGGACGTGCTGACGGCCAGTGCATCACCCCAATCGGTTCCGATGCCGGGTGGTCAACCGCTGCAACCAGCACCGGAGATCGATCGGCTCCTGCGGAGGATCGCGCAGGTCCTGCACAGCGACGGGGAGGAGCTGATTGCCGACAACATCCTGATGCAGAGCAGCAGGCTCAGCGACGCGGGACGCCGTCTGCTGGGGGAGCAGCGGCAACAGGATGCGGAGTCGATCGTCGATCGCTACAGCTGGATCAGCGCCGGGGTGCTCGCGGCCACTCCGCTTCCGGGCATCGATTTGCTCGGGGCCGCCGCCGTCAATGCCCAGATGGTGATGGAAATCGGCCGCGTCTATGGGGTCAGCCTGTCGAAAACCTCGGCCCAGGAACTGGCTGTTTCCGTGGGACGAACCCTGGCCAGCTTGGGCTTGATCAAGGGCGGCATCAGCCTGGTCGGGGCCGCGCTCAGCCTGAACCTTCCGGCGCTGCTGCTGAGCCGTGCCGTGCAGGCGGTGGGTGCAGGCTGGCTGACTCGAATCGCCGGACGCAGTTTCATCACCTACTTCCAGCAGGATCAGGATTGGGGGGATGGCGGAATCCAGGACGTCGTGCAGCGTCAGTACGACCTGAACCGCCGTGAATCCGCCCTCAATGCATTTCTGTCGGCAGCGATGAAGCGTGTGGTGGAACCGCTGCAGCGTCAGGGGAAGCAGGGGCAACTGCCGCCACGGCCCGAGCGTCGCTGAAGGCCTCCGGCGGCGGTGGCTGCATCGGTCCACGGGCATCCAGGACGGTGATGAAGGCCAGATAGGCCACCGCGATCAGAATCGAGATGGCACCGGTCACGATGGCGACCCAGCGGCCTTGGGGGTTCGGTTGATTCATCTCAAACGCAAGTCAACGACCGCTGAACGACCGAGGCCACGGCAGCCAGGTCAGTGGATCGGGTGTGGGGATTGCCGAGTACGGCCTTGAGGTGATGCCTCCCCGCATAGAAGGGACGGGAGAGCATCAACTGCTGTTCGAGCAACTGCTGCCGGGTCTGGCTCGACCATCGCTCCGATTCGCTGGCCCCCATCGCACTCGGGGTGAAGGCCAATAGATGCAATGGGCCGCTGCGCATCTGCAAGGGCAGCCCGCAGAGGTGCTGCTCCAGCGCAGCGCGCCGTTGGAGGGCCCCCTGGAGCAACGCATCGATTCCATCCAAACCCAATTGGCGCAGTCCCAGCCAGAGCTTGAGGATCTCGGCCGGCCGCGTTCCCTGAAGGCCGCATTCACCGCCATGGGCATCCAGCCAACTGGGCTCCATGTAGGGCAGGCCAGTGCCAAAGCAGGAGGCCAGCAGTTCAGGACGTTTCAGCAGCAGCAGGGAGGAGGTCTTGGTGATGCCCAGGAGCTTCTGGGGATTCACCGTGAGGGAGTCGGCCCGGTCCAGATCGGGGACCAGGTGTTTGTGCCGTTGGCTGAGGCCAAACACCGCACCAATCGCGCCGTCCACGTGCAGCCAGACCCCGTGGCGGTGGCACAGATCAGAAATGGCCGCCAGGGGATCGACGGCACCCCGCACCGTGGTTCCGGCGGTGGCCACAACGGCAAGGACAGGACGTCCCTCTTGCTCGGCCGACTGCAAAGCAGCGGCAAGGGCCGTGGGGCAGAGACAGCCGGCGCCGTCCGTCTGGATGGTCTGGAGACTCTGCTTCGGTAAGCCCATCACCATCAGGGCCTTGCCGATGGAGACGTGGGCATCTGCGCTGCAGAACACCGTCAAGTCGGAGGTCTCGCCATGGGCGAGCTGATGGCGAGCCACGACCAAGGCCATCAGATTGCTGAGGCTGCCGCCACTGGCTGCGACACCACCGGCCGTCTCTCCGAGGCCCAGTTGTTCAGCCATCCAGTGGGTCAAGCTGCGCTCGAGCCGCGAGAGGCTTGGCGAGAGCTCCTCGGCCAACAAATTGTTGTTGAGGCCGGCGCAGACGAGATCAGCCGCCACCGATGCGGTGAGCGGTGGGGGATCCAAGTGGGCCATCGCACCGGGGTGGACGGGGTTGTAGGCCCCATCCATCACCAGCTGCAGATCCTCAAGCAACGCCTCAGCAGACAGGCCCTGTTGCAGTGGAGCCGGCTCGGGAAGAACGCTCAGCAGGGGCAAGGGCGAGCGCTCAGCGGCACTGGACCACCACTGGCAGAGACGCGTGCTGGCCGAGCTCAAGAAGGCTTCCAACGCGGGATCCTCCCGCAGGGGATCCGGGAAGCAGGCAACGCTGCGCTGCGGCTGGCTCGGTTGGGCTTGAGCCAATGGCCCTGAGCGTTCAGCGCCCATTGTCCCGTGTCATCGGACCCGCCGTGCTGGCATGGTTGAAGAAGCCTGCGAATCGACCTCGGGGTTGAACGAAGCTCAGCGCCATGAACTCTGGATGAGGCGGCTGCTGCGCCGGGCAGAGGCCGTTGGAGAGAAGGGTGAAATCCCTGTGGCGGCCGTCGTGCTGGATGGCCATGGACGGGCCCTGGGCTGGGGGGTCAACCGCAGGCAACGGGAGCAAAGGCCCCTGGGGCATGCGGAGTTAATGGCCTTGGAGCAAGCCGCACGCCTGAGGGGCGACTGGCGCTTTAACGACTGCAGCCTGATCGTGACGCTGGAGCCCTGCCCAATGTGTGCAGGCGCCCTGGTGCAAGCGCGCATGGGACAGGTGATCTTTGGGGCCCATGACCCCAAGCGCGGTGCTCTCGGCGGCTGTCTGAACTTGGCGACGGATCCGAGCGCCCATCACCACATGACAGTGATGGGCGGAGTGCTGGAGCTGGAATGCAAGAGCAGGCTCGAGGCCTGGTTCAAGCAGCGGCGGCAGCAGCGGCAGGCGCAGAAGAGCGGAAGGCCGGAAGCTCTTGCTCAAGCAGGTTGAGCAGGAGATCCACGTTCTCTTCGCGGCTGTTGTAGCCCATCAGCCCGATGCGCCAGACCTTGCCTGCGAGGGCACCCAGGCCTCCGCCCACTTCAATGCCGTGCTTGTTCAGCAGGTGAGTCGTGAAGGCCTTGCCATCGACACCTTCTGGAATGCGAACAGTGGTCAAGGTGGGGAGACGCAGCTCCAGGGGAACGTGGGGTTCAAGCCCAAGCCTCTCAAGACCTGACCAAAGGCGCTCAGCATTGCGGCGGTGGCGCGCCCAGACGTTCGCAAGACCTTCTTCTGCGATCAGGCGCAGGGCCTCGCGCATGCCGAAGTTCATGTTGACCGGTGCGGTGTGGTGATACACCCGGTCACTGCCCCAGTACTGATTCAGCAAGCTGACGTCGAGGTACCAGTTGGGCACCTTGCCGCTGCGGGCAGCCAGCTTCTCCTCGGCGCGGGGACCCATCGAGAAGGGACCGAGGCCGGGAGGGCAGCTCAGGCCCTTTTGGCTGCAGCTGTAGGCCAGATCAACCTTCCATTCATCGAGATACAGGGGCACTGCACCTAAAGAGGTCACCGTGTCGAGCAGCAGGAGACAGTCGTGCTGACGGCAGAGGTCACCGATGCCCTCCATGGGCTGGCAGACACCCGTTGAGGTCTCGGCATGGACCATCGCCAGGACCTTGGGCTTGTGCTGCTTCAAGCCCGCTTCGATCTCATCAAGACTGAAGGCTTCGCCCCAGGGCTTCTCGATGGTCTGGACATTGGCGCGGTAACGGCCCGCCATGTCCTGAAGACGCAAACCGAAGTAGCCCTTAACCGCCACGAGGACGGTGTCGCCAGGCTCAACGATGTTGGCGATCGTGGCTTCCATAGCCGCCGATCCCGTGCCACTCATCGGCAGGGTCAGGCGGTTATCGGTTTGCCAGACGTAGCGGAGGAGCTCCTGCACTTCGCCCATCAGGGCGACATACAGGGGGTCCAAATGGCCGATCGGCGAGCGGCTGAGGGCCTCAAGAACCGTCGGGTGGGCATTGGAGGGGCCAGGTCCCAGCAGCAAGCGCTCCGGAGTATCAATCGGAGCAAGCGACAGCCGATGTCGATCTGACACGGTTGATGAGATGGAAGCCAAGGCCTGGGAGGGGGCTGGATGGGTTGAGACTACGCAGTCGCAGGTGCGAGCGAATCAGCGGGCGCGCACGTTGGTATCAGCCAAGCCGCGGCAAAGGTGCTCAAAAGGAGCACGCACAACACTGTTGATGAGCTCCGCATTAGCGGCACCGGAATCGAGCAATTTCTCGCTAATCACATCGGCCATCAGGGCGATGCTGCGAACGGTGGGACCAGTGGGGACACCGAGGCTCTTATAGGTGTCATCCAGGCCGTTCAGGACCCGCTCGTTCAGGATTGTGCTGTCGTCAGCCACCAAGGCGTAGCTGGCGTAGCGAAGGAAGTAATCCATGTCCCGCAGGCAGGCAGCCCAGCGGCGCGTGGTGTAGGCGTTGCCGCCGGGTAGCAACAGCTCGGGATCCGACTGCCAGAGGCGCTGGCTGGCCTCGCGGACGATTTCAGCGGCTTCGCAGTTGATCAGCTCAACCGCAGCGAGACGCAACGACGATTCAGAGAAGTAGGTGGCGATTCGGTCAATGGCCGAGCCGTCGAGATAACGGCCGAGCTGGTCGTAACGGCCGATCAGACCGGTGATGGCATCACGCATTGGGGGTGTGAGATCGACGCACCTGGGTTGGACCGTAGCACCGGCAAACGTCCAGATCCCTTGCTGGATCGAGGTTTTGAAGAAGTTGACAGAAACGGTTACTCAAACCAGCGGAGGAGTCCAAAACAGGCCGATCAGTCCTCTATTTGGTTACGGGCGATACAAAGCGGGGTCAACGCCGATCACTACGGTCTGAGCCGTCCGGTACAGGCCGGCACCCACCAAGCCATTTTCAACGCGTCATGGCCAAGACCGCCCAGGACGTCCTCCGTCAGATCAAGGACGAAGGCATTGAACTGATTGACCTCAAGTTCATTGACCTCCACGGCAAGTGGCAGCACCTCACCGTCACCCCTGATCTGGTTGAAGAGGAAGCCTTCACTGAGGGCGTTGCCTTTGACGGCTCCTCTATCCGCGGCTGGAAGGCCATCAACGAGTCGGACATGGCCATGGTGCCCGACCCGAACACCGCCTGGATCGACCCCTTCTACGGCCACAAAACCCTCAGCCTGATTTGCTCCATTCAGGAGCCCCGTAGTGGCAAGCCCTACTCCCGCTGCCCCCGTGCCCTGGCCCAGAAGGCCCTGGACTACCTGAGCTCCAGCGGCCTGGCCGACACGGCCTACTTCGGACCCGAGCCCGAGTTCTTCGTTTTCGACGACGTCCGCTACAAGAGCGCCAATGGCTCGAGCTTCTACAGCGTCGACTCGATCGAGAACCCCTGGAATACCGATCGCGTTGAAGAAGGCGGCAACCTCGCCAACAAAATTCAACTGAAGGAGGGCTACTTCCCCGTCGCCCCGAACGACACCCTTCAGGACATGAGGACCGAGATGCTCCTCACCATGGGCTCCCTGGGTGTGCCCATCGAGAAGCACCACCACGAGGTCGCCACCTCCCAGCATGAGCTGGGCATGAAGTTCGCCGAGCTGATCACCGCGGCGGACAACGTGATGATCTACAAATACGTCGTGCGCAACGTTGCCAAGAAGTACGGCAAGACCGCCACGTTCATGCCCAAGCCGATCTTTGCCGACAACGGCAGCGGCATGCACGTTCACCAGAGCATCTGGAAGAACGGCGACACCCTGATGTGGGGCGATGGCACCTACGCCAACCTGTCCCAAACGGCCCGTTGGTACATCGGTGGCCTGCTGAAGCATGCCCCCAGTTTCCTGGCCTTCACCAACCCGACCACCAACAGCTACAAGCGCCTGGTGCCCGGTTTTGAAGCACCGGTGAACCTGGTGTACTCCCAGGGCAACCGTTCCGCCGCCGTCCGCATCCCGCTGACCGGCATGAATCCCAAGGCCAAGCGCCTGGAATTCCGCTCAGGCGACGCTCTGGCAAACCCCTATCTGGGCTTTGCCGCCATGCTCATGGCCGGCATCGACGGCATCAAGAACCAGATCGATCCGGGCAATGGCACCGACGTCGACCTGTTCGAACTGCCCGCCGAGGAGCTGGCGAAGATCTCGACCGTTCCCGCGTCCCTCAACGGCTCACTGGAAGCCCTCAAGGCTGATCACGAATACCTGTTGGCCGGTGGCGTCTTCACCGAAGACTTCATCGACAACTGGATCGCTCTGAAGTACGAGGAGGTGCAGCAGCTGCGCCAGCGGCCCCACCCCCACGAATTCACCATGTACTACGACGCCTGATCAGGGTCTCGTTCATGGCAGCCCCGGCTTCGGCCGGGGCTTTTTGATGGCGAGTCAGCTGTGACGCAGCTGCTCGATGGCGCTGTCATGCAGCCGTTGCTCATGGGCATGGCGCTGGGCCCAAACCAAGGTCTGAGCGTCGACCCGCTCCTCATGATCCAGGTCGGGCTTGGCCCGGCGCTGAGACAGCCAGCCGCTCAGCCGACGGGCAGCACGCTGGCGCTCTCGCACCCAAGCGACATAGTGCGGCTCGTTCAAACGAGCAGAGGGGGTGGTATCGATCATTGACTTCCTCCTTCCTGTTTCACAGATTCATTCTGTAGCTGTTGCTACCAATTTGCGCGCATCTCCATCAATCTTGATCAGAGTTCAAGCCGATACAAGTCCACGGCGACTGCATCCCATCGGCTGAAATAGGTGCCACATGAGATCAGTGGCATCCCGCCCATGGCTGACGCCGTCACCAAGCTCGCCTACGAGGCCCTACAGCAGGGCAAGAGCCTGGTCGGGGTCGCCCACAAGGAGATCAGCACACGCCTGATGGAATTTGTGGCGCCCGATGGAGCGCCCAAAACCCTGCCCATTCCGCCCCAGATGCTGCGGGACCTGCAGGCCTCCCACAAGGCCCTGCTGGACCTGGATTGGCAAGAAGCAGAAGCGGGGCTGTATCCCACCAACTTGCTCTTTGATGCCCCCTGGGGCGATTGGGCCGCGCGCTACCCCCTGGTCTGGCTGGACATGCCCAGCACCTGGACCAGGCGCTCCGAGCGCAACGTCCGTGACCTTCCGACCAATGTCGAGACCGAGAACTACCCCGACTACTACCTGCAGAACTTTCACCATCAAACCGATGGCTATCTGAGTGATCACTCGGCGACGCTCTACGACCTGCAGGTCGAGATCCTGTTCAACGGCACGGCCGATCCCATGCGCCGGCGGGTGATCAAGCCGTTGGTCCAAGGCCTTCGCGCCTTCGGTGACCGACCCAGCAGCTCCCTTCGGGTTCTGGACGTCGCCACCGGTACGGGCCGGACCCTGCATCAACTGCGAGCAGCCCTGCCCCAGGCGCAGCTCGTGGGCCTGGATCTGTCATCGGCCTACCTGCGCCAGGCCAATCGCTGGCTCTCGCAACGTCCATCGGAACTACCCCAGCTGGTCCAGGGCAACGCCGAGTCGATGCCCTTTGCAGAAGGGAGCATGCAGGGGGTGACCTGCGTCTTCTTAATGCACGAACTGCCAGGCGAAGCGCGTCAGGCCGTGATCGAAGACTGCTTCAGGGTTCTGGAACCTGGTGGTGTCCTGGTGCTTGCGGATTCCGTCCAGCTGGCTGACTCACCGCAATTTGAAGTCGCCATGGACAACTTCCGCCGGATGTTCCATGAGCCGTACTACCGCGACTACATCGGCGATGACATCGACGCTCGCCTGAGCGCAGCAGGATTCAGCGGAATTCGTGCCCAATCCCATCTGATGACCCGGGTCTGGACTGCCACCAAGCCCTGACACAGGGCTTGCCACTGCTCGCTCGCTCCATAGGGTCTGCTGATGAGCAACCCCTTCCACGTGCGCTGGCTCAACGGCTGGTCCTTCCAGACCGTGCTGATGGAGGGGGCAGTTCAAGTGGAAGCACGAGGCTTCGGAATCTGTCTGCGGACTCCGGTGCGACCTGGCGAGAGCCCGACGGCAGCCGCTGATCGCCTGGTTCTGGCAGAGGACCGGCGCCGCCGTGCCCTGCATGCCGCCTGGCTCAGGGGAGAGCGACTCAAGGCGAATCGTCCAGATGGCCTGACTCCTGAGGGCAGCAGTCAAGAACAGGCTCCTAGCCCCACCGGACGTTCGCTGATTCGCGTCGCCGCCTGAACGGGACGGTTCAACGCTTCAACAGGACGGCCATGAGGGCGCCCACGCCGCCCCAACGCAGGAATTGCCAAACAACCCGCTCACTCCAGAGAGTGGCCTGAAGCGGACTTGGGAGCGGATCCAACAGTCGCTGGGCTGCTGAGAGCCGCTGTCGCAAACGACGGGCCTGGAGGCTGTCGTCGGAGGGTTCCAGGCGCTCAGCGGCCGACACGGTGGCCAGCAGGTTGGCCAGTTGATGCAGCCAGCGGATCGGCTGGTAGGGGGAGCGCGGTCGCTGTTGCATGGCGTCAGGATGGCCTGGTCCCAACGGATCCGTCCAGTGCAGGCTCAACAGGCGAAGCAAAATCCGCGGGAGTGGCCCCTGGAGAGCCAGCAGTTGGCGCAGGCGCTGCATCAGAAGCTGGCCATCAGCAACCAGGACTGGCATGCGCTCAAGGCACAGCCCCAACGGCGGGCAGCCGAGCAACTGACAGCAGCACTGGTGCTGCTGCTGGATCCAGCCAACGGCCCGGCCTCAGCCGGCGTGAGCGCACAGAGGCAACAGGCGACGGCCCTGGTGGAGCATGCCCTCGGCTGGCTCAAGGGTGAGCTGAAGGACCCCGGCTGCCCGACGCACGGCCACTAGGCCCTGCGCATCGCCACTTGGACGCGGTTGCCCCTGCGGCTCCAGCGCACATCTTCGAAGCACTGGTGGATCAGGAACAGGCCCCGGCCACTCGCAGCATCCAGGCGATCCGGAAGCGCAGCGACGCGGGCTTGGGCCGGCAGGCCAGGCCCCTCATCTTGAACCTGAAACACACACCACCTGGGGGAGAGGATGCGGCGAATCCGCACGCACTTCAGAGGGTCGTTGCCATTGCCGTGGCGCACGGCATTGACCAGGACCTCCTGGAGGCCCAACTGCAGCGTGGCCTGTTGTTCGGCGCATTGAATCGGCTCCAGCAACAGCTCCAGCAGCGGAGCGAGATGCAGGGTCGATGGGGTGATGTAGTCAGCCCAACGCAGCGCCATAGAGCCCCGGAGAGGGGAACAGCGAACGGATTGACCCTACCGCCGAGTGAAGCGCCGTGCTTCAGGACGCCACGCGTTGTTGCACCCCTGGGTGGGAGAGCAAGGCATCCATCAGACGGACCCCCCGCAACTGATTCACCAGGGGCATGTGCCCCTCCGGGGCTTCGAGGGTCCAGGTGAAGGCCTTGGGGTAACGGGTCCAGATCCCCGCTTGCTTCCAGCCAATCCGCGGCCAAAGCTGCTCCCAGCGGTTGCCCAGGCTGCGCAGCAAACGCAGTTGAACGGAGAAGCCAAAACGAGCCTGCGAGAAGGTCACCCAAAGGCGATCAAGCGTCTCAAGATCCACGGAGGCCATCGGCGGGACCTCGGAGTAATAGACGTAGCCGCGTTTTTCGGCTGCCGGTCCGGCCAACTGGCGCAGGTGCTCGCTCGTTAGACGGTCGGCTTCCTCGAAGTCCTGACGAATCAAGGCCAACTGCAGGGGGCCGTAATCCAGGCCCTGGCCACTGGTCACTGCGAGCCAGCCCTCTGGGAAACGGGTCCAAAAAGCCTGGGAGAGCGCGTCGTCCTCGGAGACCAACAACTGGATCAGGGTCCCGCAGGCCCAGTCATCTCCAGTGGCATCCCAGCGGTCGATTTGATCGGCGATCAGAGGACGGCACTCACTGCTGCGCTGCAGCACTTGCGGCAGAAGGGAGCGCCGTTGGCGTGGAGCGCTCGTCAGAAAGCGCTCGATCAACTGGTCAGCGCTGACCGTGGTGGTGACGGGTGGTCCGGAGAGCATGGAGACGGGCTGACCTGACGCTGGTGCGACAGCGTTGGCCCACTATGTCAGGCATTGCAGTCCCATAGCGGCAAGAAGCCCACCCAGGATCATCGCCATGGCTGAGCGCCAATCGATTGAGGCTTTCCTGCAGGGCCCGGGTCCGGTGGTGGATGTCCGCGCCCCGGCTGAATTCGAAAAGGGCCATATCCCTGGGGCCCAGAACTTGCCTCTGTTCAGCGACCAGGAGCGTGCAGAGGTCGGAACGAGCTACAAGCAGCAGGGGCGCACTGCGGCGGTGCAGCTCGGCCTCTCGCTGGTGGGGCCAAAGCTGGCCTTCCTAGGGGAAAAGCTGCAGACACTCAGCAAAAGCCATCCAGGGCAACCCCTGAAAATTCACTGCTGGCGCGGCGGAATGCGCTCGGGGAGCATCGCCTGGCTAGCCGAAACCCTCGATCTTGAGGTTCTGCTGCTGGAGGGTGGATACAAGAGCTATCGCCAGTGGGTCCTCGCGCTGATGGAGCAGCCCTGGCCCATTCGCCTTCTCGGCGGACGGACAGGGACGGGGAAGACCGACCTTCTGGTGGCCCTGGCGGAACAAGGCGTGGCGGTGCTGGACCTCGAAGGACTGGCGAATCACCGCGGCAGCAGCTTTGGCGGCTTGGGTTTGCCGGCCCAGCCGACCACGGAGCACTTCGAAAACAAAATCGCTGAAGTGCTGCAGCAGCACCGCTCGGCCCAAGAGATTTGGGTTGAAGCCGAAAGCGTGCAGGTGGGCCGCTGCCGGATTCCCTCGGGGCTCTGGCAGCAGATGCAGGGGGCTCCGCTGCTGGAAATCACAAGACCGGTTGAGGAGCGACTGGAGCAGCTGGTGGCGGTCTACGGGATCCAGGACCCCCTGGCCCTTGCCGATGCCACCCAACGGATCGCCAGACGCCTGGGTCCCCAACGCACCAAAACCGCCCTCGAGGCGATCGAGCAAGCGGATTGGCATGGCGCCTGTGCGCAGATGCTGGACTACTACGACCGCTGCTACGACCACGAGCTCGAGCGCCATGGTCAAACCGAAGAGCCAAGCCCACGGGAGCGACTCGACTGTGCGGGGCTCACTGCGCAGGGAGCCGCCGAGCAACTGATCGAAAGCGGAGCGGCAACCAGATCCGCCGGGCAGCATCACTAGGATCAGCCTTTGCGATAACGGGCGATGGCCGCGATCCAGTTTTTCCCCGGTGTGGATGAGCCGGTCGTGCCCGATATCCGTATGACCCGTTCGCGGGATGGTCGCACCGGTCAGGCGATCTTCGTGTTCGATCAGCCCCAGGCCCTCTCCCCCGAGACCATGGCTGACATCGGCGGCATGTACATGCTCGATGAAGAGGGTCAGATGGTGACCCGCGACGTCAACGCCAAGTTCGTCAACGGCAAGCCTTCGGCCCTGGAGGCCACCTACACCTGGAAAACCACCGAGGATTTCGAGCGGTTCATGCGCTTTGCCGAGCGCTATGCCCAGGCCAATGACCTCGGCTTTGCCCAGAACAAAAAGGACGAAGCTGGCGAAGAGGACGCCAACTGAATTCAATCGCCGCAATCGGCGCTAAAACAACACGAGTTGGCCTCCCCCTTTGCGATTCGGCCAGTGGCTCGGATTGATTGCCACAGCAGCGGCGCTGGTGCTGCTGTGGTCCCTGCGGGAGGTCCTCGTCCTCGTCTTTGCTGCCGTGGTGCTCGCCATGGCCATCTGCACCCTGGTGGGTGTGACCCAAGAGCGCTTGCGCTGCAACCGTCCGCTGGCGCTCTTCATCAGCCTGGGGGGCTTGCTTGTGGTGGTGGTGCTGACCACCGCCGTCGTGGTCCCACCGTTTGTTGCCCAGTTCCAAGAACTGCTGCGGCAGCTTCCAGCAGCCCTGCAGTTGGCGATGCAGCTGCTACGCCGCACCCTGGATCAGAGCAGTCAGATGCTCTATGGCCGCGAGGCGCTGCAGTGGTTGCAGAAGAGCTGGCTCAGCCAGGGGTCCGGCAGCCTTGACCCGACCGAGGGGTTCCTGAAGCTGCTTGGGATTGCAGGGAACCTGGGCAGCGGGCTTGTGGAGCTGCTGTTTGTGGTCGCTGTCAGCCTGATGGTGGCGATCCAACCCCAGGCCTACCGGGAAATCGCGATCCTGCTGGTCCCATCGTTTTATCGGCGACGCTTCCGGGACGTTCTCACGCTCTGCGGTGAGGCCCTCAGCAGTTGGATGGCCGGCGTGCTGATCAGCTCGCTCTGCGTCGGCGTCTTGGCCGCCATCGGCCTGTCACTACTGGGGGTGAAGCTGGTGGCCGCCAACGCGCTATTGGCTGGCCTGCTGAACATCATTCCCAACATCGGACCGACCTTGAGCACGGTCTTTCCAATGTCCGTGGCGTTGCTCGATTCACCGGTCAAAGCGCTGCTGGTGCTGCTGCTTTATGTGGTGATTCAGCACATCGAGAGCTACCTGATCACCCCTTCGGTGATGCATCACCAGGTGAAGTTGCTGCCTGGATTGACCTTGATTGCCCAATTCTTCTTCACGGTGATCTTTGGTCCCTTGGGACTGCTGTTGGCGCTGCCACTGGCGGTCTGCCTCCAGGTCCTGGTTCGCGAGGTGCTGATCCAAGACGTTCTGAACGGCTGGGAACTCCCGATGGCTGAGCGCTGATGACACCACGCAGTTTGCTGTTGCTGCTGTCCCTTGTGGTTCTTGGGCTCTTGGCCTGGGAACTGCGCTGGGTCCTGATGGTGCTCTTCGGTGCCGTCGTCCTCGCTGTCGCCCTCGACGTGCCCGTGAGCTGGTTGCGCCGAGGCCTGAGGCTCAGCCGGCCACTGGCACTCCTGCTGGTGCTGATGGTGCTGGCTCTTCTGAGCTGGCAACTCACGGACTTACTCCTGCCGGAATTGCTCGAGCAGCTCAATCAGCTGACCCAGCTGGTGCCAGCGCTGATTGCACGCCTTTCGGAATTGCTGGGCGGTGTCAGCGTCCTGGAGGGTCTGGAAGGTCGACTCGCCGATCTGATCACACTCGACAAGTTGCAACCCATTGGAGCCCAACTGATTGGGTTCGCCGGGGGAGCGGCCAGCGGCACCGTGCTGCTGCTGTTGATGGGGCTGCTGGCGATCCTGTTGGTCCTCGATCCGCGCAGTCACCAACGCCTGGTGTTGGCCTTGACGCCAGCCCACAGCCGGCCGCTGGTGCAGAACCTCCTGACAGAAAGCCGCCAAGCCCTCGGGGGCTGGCTGGCGGGAATGACGCTCTCGGCCTCGGTGGTGTTCCTCCTGACCTGGGCCGGCCTGGCAGCCTTGAAGGTCCCCTTGGCCCTGTTGAGCGGACTGATCTGCGGCCTTCTGACCTTTGTGCCCACCATCGGCCCCACCCTGGCGAGCCTGCTACCGGTGGCTGTGTCGCTGTTGATCTCGCCGACCCTGGCCGTTCAGGTGATCGTGCTTCGCCTGGTGCTGCAGAACGGCGAGGCGTTCCTACTCACGCCCCTGCTCCTGAGTCGAACGGTCAATCTGCTGCCCACCGTCGCGCTGATGGCGCAGCTCAGCCTGGGGGCACTGCTGGGCCTACCCGGTGTACTGCTGGCCCTACCGCTTGTCGTCGTCCTCCAGGTCTTCTCTCAACGGGTGCTGGTGGAGCAGGTCATGGACCGGTGGACCTAGGGCTATCGCCGCTGGCGGATCAAGCTCGGGGTCAAGATCAAGACCGTGACCGCAAGCAAGTGATAGCGGGGAATCATCAACAAGCTGATCCAGGTGAAGTGCTCGGCTAGGAGCTGAAGCTCAGCGCGCAGATCCCAGAGGGCAAGGAGTGCCAACGCCACCGGGGCCCATGGCACAGAGAACCGCCTGGATCGCGTCATCGACGCGAGAGAACGGGCAAGAGTGTGGGTGCAATACCGATGCTGGACCAGCTGCCAACGCCAATGCCAACGGTCAGGGCCACGGCGAACCAGAACAAGCTGCTGCCGCCAAAGAGCAGCAACGAGACCAACGGCAGCAGGGTGGTGAAGGACGTGTAGAGCGAGCGGGTCAAGGTGGCATCCACCGCCACATCAACCTGTTCCTGCAAGCTCATGCCCTGAAGAGCCCTTTTTTGCTCGCGAATGCGGTCGAAGACAACCACCGTGTCATTGACCGAATAACCCGCGACGGTGATCAACGCCACGGCAAACAGGGAATTGACCTCAATGCCGCTGATCAGTCCCAACCAGGCGAAGACCCCGCAAGTAATGACGATGTCGTGGGCCAGGCAGAGCAGGGCCAAGCCTGCAAACACCCCGTCGTAGCGAAAGCTGATGTAGAGCGCGATCGCAGCAAAGCTGACCAACAGGGAAATCAGGCTTCCTTTGAGCAGCTGGGAGCCAAGGGTGGGTCCAATGGTGTTGATCGCAACCTGTTGGGGGTTCACCGTGCCAATCACCGGGGCCAAACCTTCGATCAGGGCCCGGGTCTGCTCGGGCTCAAGGTCCGGCAGGCGCAGATCAACAGAACGACCGCGGTCGAGCACCTGCACTCCAGCATTGACCAGCTGGGGAGCCGCTTGACCACCGACCTCCGGCAGCGTGAGCATGCGCAACTGCTGACGCACCTCAGCGGCTTTAAGTCCCGCACAGTCCGCTCCGCTGCAGCTGCGCTGAATCTCCACCTGGGTTCCACCGGTGAAGTCCAAACCGGGCTTCAAGGGAGCGGCGATGCGGGGGTTGCTCCAACACAAGGCCATCCCCACCAGACTGAGCAGGACAGCCAAACCAGAAGCAAGCCAGCCCTGGCGGCGGATGCGGCTGATGCGAAAGCGGGGCGCGGTGGCGGCCACGGAGGTCGAGGAATCGGACATCAGGAGGCCTGGGCTGGCAGCTGGGACTGGGGCAAGAAGTAGCTGGAGCGGCGCAGGGCGGGATACCCCATCAAGAGACGCAGCAGGGTGCGGGTGCAGGTCAAAGCCGTGAACAGGCTGAGCACCAAGCCGATGCCCAAGGTGACGGCAAAGCCCTTCACCAAGCCAGTGCCAAGCGCAAAGAGCGCCACGCAGCTAATCAAACCGGTGATGTGGCCATCAAGGATGGATGAGAAGGCCAGCGAGAAACCCGCATCAATCGAGCGGATCAGGGTGTTCCCGCGTCGCAACTCCTCTTTGACCCGCTCAAAAATCAGAACGTTCGCGTCGACAGCGATCCCGATCGAGAGGATGAAGCCTGCGATCCCTGGCAGGGTCAAGGTGACGGGGATCAGGGCATACATGGCCAGGTTGAACAGGGCATAGAGCGCCAGAGCAACCACGGCCACAACGCCGGGCAAGCGGTAGACGACGACCATGAAGACGGCGACCAAGGCCAAGCCCAGCAGGGCAGCCTGAAGGCTGCGCTGGACGTTCTCGCTACCGAGAGTGGCGCCAATGGTGCGCTGCTCGATCACCTCCACCGGCAAGGGCAGTGAGCCACCGCGGAGCTGAACCTCCAGGTCGCGGGCCTCTTCGGCGCTGAAGTTGCCCGTGATGCTTGCGGCACCGCCGCTGATGCCGGCGGGTTTGAACTCCGGCCCCACACTCGCTTCGCTGATGGAGCGGCCGTCGAGAACGATGCCAAGGAGGCGTCCGCTACCGGCAATGCTCTGGGTGAGTTGGGCGAACTTACGGCCCCCCTCGGTGTTGAAACTCAAGGTGACATCCCAGGCGCTCCCGGCCTGGTTCTGCTGACGCCCGGCACCCGTGAGGTCCTTACCGGTGAGGGCGGCCGGCTCGTAGAGGTCGACGATCTTGGTGTTGACCGCCGCCAGCAACAACTCCAGCTGCTCGGTCTCCGTGCTGCCGGCAGGGGCACTGACGCCGGCGTCCTTGAGGAGCTGTGCCAGGCCATCGGCATCAAGGTCGACCGCTTGGGTTTGACCTTGATCCTTGGAGCGGCGCAGGTTGAGAACCGCTTGGGCCTGGCGCTTGAGCTTGAGCAGGCTGCTCATCTGCTGTTCAGTGCCTGGCTTCTGCGCCCGGAACTCCAGAAGGGCCGTGGTGCCCAAGACCTTGGCGGCACGGCTGGGGTCCTGTTCACCCGGCAGCTGCAGCAGGAGTTGATCGTCGCCAATGGTCTGAAGGGTGGATTCACTCACCCCCAGGCCATTGATGCGCCGGTCCAGGACGTCCTTAACGGCCTCCAGTTGCTCGCTCTGCACGCGCTGAATCGCACCAGCCGGCAGGACTTGAAGGGTCAGTTGACTGCCCCCGCGCAGGTCGAGACCCAACTGAAGTGGGAACGAAGCAAGAACAGCCCCGGCTGCGAAGGCCAGGGCCAAGATCAGGGCAAACCACCCCTGTTGACGTGCCATTTCAGACCTGGCCAGCCTTGAGGGCTTTGGCCGCTTCAACGATCTGATGCGGCTGAATGATGGTCAGGTTTTCCAGGGTGCCGTTGTAGGGCGTGGGGATGTCCTGGGAGGAGAGACGGATCGGGCGGGCGTCCAGGTCGTCAAAGCAGTGCTCGGTGATCAAGGCGATCAACTCGGCGCCAATGCCGCCGGTCTTCATGCACTCCTCAACCACCAGGACCTTGTGGGTCTTGCGGATGGAGCGGGAGATCGTCTCCATGTCGAAGGGCTTCAGGCTGATCAGGTCGATCAGCTCCACGCTCACACCCTCCTTCTCCAGCTGTTCCACGGCCTTCAGGCAGTGGTGACGCATGCGGGAGTAGGTGAGGATCGTGACATCGCTTCCTTCCTTGACCAGATCGGCCTGGTCCAGGGCGCAGGTGTAGTCGCCCTCGGGGATGTCCTCAGAGAGGTTGTAGAGCAACACGTGCTCGAAGAAGAGCACGGGGTTGTTGTCGCGAATCGCCGCCTTCATCAGGCCCTTGGCATTCGTCGGGGTGCTGACGGCAACGATCTTGATGCCGGGAACCGCGTGGAAATAGGCCTCGAGACGCTGGCTGTGCTCCGCGCCCAGCTGACGGCCCACACCACCAGGGCCGCGCACCACGGTGGGAATCGTGAAGTTGCCACCGCTGGTGTAGCGGAGCATCCCCATGTTGTTGGAGATCTGGTTGAAGGCGAGCAGCAGGAAGCCCATGTTCATGCCCTCAACGATCGGGCGAAGGCCCGTCATCGCCGCACCAACGGCCATGCCCGTGAAGGCGTTCTCAGCAATCGGGGTGTCCAGGACCCGCAGTTCGCCGTACTTGTCGTAGAGATCCTTCGTGACCTTGTAGGAACCGCCGTACTGACCGACGTCTTCCCCCATCACGCAGACATGGGGATCACGCGCCATCTCTTCGTCGATGGCCTCACGCAGGGCGTTGAAGAGAAGGGTCTCTGCCACGGTTGAAAAGCGGGTCCGGCACTGGACCGGGGTGGGGCCAACCTATCTCAACCGCCTGCGGCGAAGGTCAGCAACAACAACACTGACAACAGCATTCCTGGTGAGAGGAGCAGCACCAGCAGCTGTAGGTCGTGGCCGGTCATGTCGTCGTCAGGCTGCCCGTGGCCGAAGGCTAGGGGGTTTCTTCCGCCTGTTCCCAGCCCGGTAAGAGGCTGCGGATAAATGTCAGGAACAGGCCCAATCCAATGAAGGCAAAGGTGAAGGTGGCCAGAAAGGTCATCCCCACCACCAGGGTCTTCATAAAGACCGCAATGCTCTGGGCAAAGCGGGCCTCGTACTGGGGCGGATGGTCGGCGTAGTAGCCCACCACCTTCCCGGCCAATTGCAGCGCAAGCCAGCCGAAGCCAAAGCTCGTCAGGGAGCCGCTCAAGAAGCTGATCGGCCCCTTGCGCGGTTTCTGCTTGGCGCTGGCGAGGTCTTTGCTGTCGCTTTGGGTCTCACTCACGCGGGGTGGATGGTGCTGCGTTCAGACCAGCGTGGCACCAGAGCCCGTGCAGCGGCACACCCAGGACTCAAAGCCAGCGGCTGCCAGGGGAGCGGCCAACTGCTGCTGCGCCGCTTCGGCGGCGTCCCGGTCGACGAACAAGGCGAACAGGCTTGGCCCTGAGCCGCTCATGGCCACCGCAGCGGCCGCCTCAGCCCGCCGCAGGATCGACAATCCCTCCCGAACGCTCGCCACCTCCGGCTCCACCACCCTCTGGAGGTCATTGCGGATCACCGGCAGGGGCGCTCCGCCGCTCAATCCCTGCAACAACGCTGCCTCACGTAGGGCCTGGCGCCGCTGCTCAAAGTCGGCCTCAGTCGAGAGGTAGTCCGCTCCAAATTGCTCCCGGCACTGCCTGTAGGCCCAGGGGGTGGAGACGCTGGACTCTGGATGCTTGATCAGCAGCACCCCCAGTGCAGGGGGCTCCGGCAGGCCTGCGGACTCCAGAACCTCGCCCCGGCCAAAGCACAGCTGGGTGCCGCCATCCAGGCAGAACGGCATGTCCGAGCCGAGCTCAGCGGCCATCGCCAAGAGCTGCTCAGCGCTGAACCCACAGCCCCAAAGCGTGTTCAGACCCACCAGAGCCGCCGCACCATTGCTCGAGCCCCCCGCCAGCCCTGCCCCAATGGGGATGCGTTTGGTCAGGTGCATTGCCACACCGAGCTCGGGCAGCCCCACTCGCTGCTTCAGCAACTCAGCCGCCTTGACGATCAGGTTGTTGCCATCGGTCGGCAGGTCCGAGCGATCACAGCGCAAGCTCACCGCTCCATCAGCCGTCGGGATGAGGCTGATCGTGTCGGCCAAATCCAGGGTCTGCATCACCATCGCCAGCTCGTGAAAGCCGTCAGGGCGAAGGCCCAGCACCTCGAGATGCAGGTTGATCTTGGCGGGGGCGCTGACCTGCAGCTCAGCCATGGCGAGATTGCGTCGAGTCCGGGATGAGCCGATTCAAGCCCGCCGCCAGGCTCACCCAACGCTCTGGTGCCACCTCCTGGGGACGCTGCTGCAGACCGATCTCCGCGGACTCGGTCAGGCTCTGCAACTGCTCAGCCTCCACCAGGCCCGAGAGGGTGTTGCGCAGCATCTTGCGGCGGGCAGCGAAACAGCGTCGCAGCAGCATCTCCACCGTTTTGGCCAGGGCTGGATCCAGTCGCTGCTCGAGCGCTAAGGGATCCAGGGCCACCACCTCACTCATGACCTTCGGCGGCGGTTGGAAGCAGCGAGGGGGCACAGGACAGACCGTGCTGCACCGCGCCAAGAGCTGCATCCGCACACTCAGGGCGGAATAGGCACTACTGCCGGGACGGGCCCGAATCCGCTCACCCACCTCCTGCTGCACCAACAGCACCAAACGGCGATAGGGCTGCAGCGCTGGGCGATCAAGACGTCCGACCAGGCGCTCCAACAGGGGCCCTGTGATGTTGTACGGAATGTTGGCGACCACGGCGGTGGCCTCCGGCAGCTCCACCGCCAACACATCCCCTTCGGTCAACGAGAAGCGCGGATTCGCACCAAAGCGCTCCTGCAGGCCCGACACCAGATCACGGTCCAGCTCAACGGCGCAGACCGCGCGGGCGGAGGACTCCAAGAGCCGCTCGGTGAGGGCTCCTCGACCCGGGCCCACCTCGAGGACCGTGTCAGCGGCGGTCAACGCAGCGGCCTGAAGAATCCGATCGAGCACGGACTGGTCCTTCAGCCAGTGCTGGCCAAAACGTTTGCGGGCGCGATGGGCCGCGAAGGACATCAGAGGACGGGCGCAGGCCTACGTCCACATTGCTTCACTCAGCGCCAAGGCAACCAACGCACAGGCCGGCGGCTTGGGGGCAGTGGGACCAAGGCACAGATCCATTCCCAGTGGCAGTCCTGATACTGCGGATGCCGCTGCAACCAGAGCATCAAGCTGCTCTCCAGCCGCAACCGCTTGGGCCGCTTTAGGGCCGCCATCCCCCAGGCGTCCAGACCCGAGCGGGATCGGCCCTTGACCTCCACCAACAGCAGGCGCCCAGGTTTGTGGAGCAGCAAATCGAGCTCACCCCAACGGCAACACCAGCGCTGCTCAAGCAAGCGCCAGCCAGCGGCCTGCAGCAGCCGCAGCGCCCGCTGCTCAGCCCAGTGGCCCTGCCGTTGTGAAGGGGAACGTCCGATCGCCTGCAGCCAGCACTGCCCCTCAGGATTCCCCTGCGGATGGCAGCTGACCGCGCAGCTGCCGCAGGCAGTACTTGCAGCCGCCCGTGGTCACCAGGTGACGCTCGGGCGTGATCGAGATCTGACGGACCGGATGCTCCCGGCAGCGGATCTTGATCGGCGACTTAAAACTTCTGTATTGGATGCCGCTGTAGTCGTAGCGCTCCCCGAAGCGCGCCCTGGCCCGGGCCAAAAACGTATCGCGGTCGATCGGGTTGCCCATGGGCCTGCACTGGCGGTCGATCGCTCGACCCGTTCCGCTCAGTGAACCAAAAACGAGAGGGTCGTGAGGTTAGGAGAACAACCAACCGTCCCCACCCAAACAGCCTGCCTAGGGTTGCCAGGCACCGGCTCTCCTCCATGCGTCGCTTCTTCCGGTCCCTGCTGTCCTCAGCGCTGCTTGCGCTGATCCTCCTTCTGGCGCAACCCGCACAGGCGGCGATGGACTACGCCAAGCAGGTGTTGATCGGCCACGACTTCGCCGGAGTCGACCTGCATGGCGCGACCTTCAATCTGACGAACCTGCGGGAAGCGGACTTCCACGGGGCCGACCTGCGCGGCGCCAGCCTCTACGGCGCCAAGCTCCAGGACGCCAACCTCGCCGGAGCGGACCTCAGCGACGCCACCCTCGACTCGGCCGTCCTCGAGGGAACGGACCTGCGCAATGCGGTCCTTGAGAACGCCTTTGCCTTCAACACCCGCTTCAAGGACGTCCTGATCGATGGGGCGGACTTCACCAACGTGCCCTTCCGCGGTGATGTCCTGAAAACCCTCTGCGCCAGTGCCAGCGGCACGAACCCCGTGACCGGTCGCGTCACCAAAGACACCCTTGAGTGCAGCTGATGAGCTTCGATGCCCGCAGCCTGGAGCGCCTGCAAGAACTCGGCCGCTCCCTCCCCAAGCCCCTTCCCAAACCCGAGACCAGCGTCGAGCCGAAGCGGGCCTCCGCCAAACGCCATCGCGTTGAGACCGAGACCGATCCCCAGGCGCTATTCGGGGAATTGATGAAGGCCAGCCAAGACGGGACGGTCCCCCCCCATCTGATGGATCGCCTGCGCCAGGCGGAAGCCGATCAAGAGCGCAAACGGCAAGCCGCCCAACGGGAGCAGCTGCAATCCCTACAAGGCCAAACCAACCGCAGCCCTGGTGGCCTGCAAGCCCAGGGCAAACCCCAGGAACTCCGGCCCAATCAGCAGCGCCGGCGCCCCGCCAACAGCGAAGAACAGGATCTCTATGTGGCCTTCCAGCAGTTTCTGCTGGAAGGGGACGAGGAGAGCTGAGACCAACCCCTGGGACTCAGGGACGGAGCTCAGTGATCTGAGGGCGCTGATCCAAAGCCATCACCTGAATCGTTCCCCCATCCAAGGGCAGGCGATCAAAGCGAAGGCTGCGCAGATCTGGATTGTCGTAGGTCTGGATGTAATAGACGAGGTTCTGCTGATCAGCGGCAACACTCCACTCGGTGATCTCATAGGTGCTCGTGGCACCGGCGCCCCCAAAGGCGCCCCCGGGCGGTAACTGCACGCTTCCCGGCGGCAAATCAAACTGACCCAGGATTCGGAAGGCCGTCCCCACCTGCTGCTGGCTGCTCAGGTTGGTGGGCGCGAAACGACTCAGTGTCAGGGCCCGGATGAAGCGGGAGGTCGCCAGAAAATCTCCGGGTAGGCCATGCAGACCTGCGCCCGTACTGGCCGGGGGCAAGGCCAAGCCGTTGATGCGCATCTCCGGCGGTGGCATCGCGCTCAGATTGGCGTAGTTCCCTGCTGCCGCCAGGTGATACGGGAAGGGCGGATCGTTGGTATAGGTACCCGTGGGGTTGTCCATCAGGTTGAGCACCCCGTCGATGTATTCCACCGAAAGGCTCTGGCCGCTGCGATCGTGCAGGGTCATGTGAATCGGCAGCGGTCCACCGAAAGCCGGGACGCTGGCGCCGTTCACCAAAATCTTGGGCAAGCCGCGCTTGACCTCCGCGATGCTCGCGAAGTTCGTCAGCACATAGGTCAGCAGCTGCGCGCTGTTGATGGAGCGCTGGGTCTGCCCCGGCGGGACCGTTTGAAACTTGGCGTAGCCCGCGAAATACAGCAGTCCGCCGGCCAGGCCCTTTTCATTCATCCCATCGGGGACGACATCCTTGAGTCCCAGGGCATTCAGGCCCACCACGGCGTAGCGGCTGGTCCAGGCCAGACCATTGCCCTGCCCTCCATCGGGGCCATTGCCCCGCAGTGGCGTACCCCGCTGAATCAGCACGGCCTGGCTGTTGAGCGGCTGGCCGAATTCCATCGTGCGCGCATAGACCCGACCGCCATCGGATCCGCGCAGCACAAAGCTGGTGCACGCCCGCAGAGGCGAAGCCGTCAGCCCGCCCAGTCCCGCAGCCGCCAGAGCGGCGACGAGCGAGTGAGCCGGCCGGCGCAGGCGGCGAATCCATCGCTCCATCGATCCAGGGACAGGCACAACCACCACCCTGACCATCCGGGACGGAGACGGCAACATCAACCCCAGTGGTACACCTGAACTATCCTGCAGGGGTGTGTCGGGTGCGTGCATGTCGGTCCCTGTTGTTCTGATCGGCGGGCTGCGGGACGAGCGCCCGCGGCGGCCGCTTCCCTTGGCCAGCAGCACCGTGGCCGCCGGCTTCCCCAGCCCCGCCGACGACTACATCGATGTCGGCATCGACCTGAACGAGACCCTGATCCGGCACCCCAGCAGCACCTTTTTTCTGCGGGTGAGCGGTGATTCGATGGTCGAGGCCGGGATCCAGCACGGCGACCTGCTGGTGGTGGACCGCAGCCTCGAGGCCCGACCGGGCCATGTCGTGGTGGCCGTGCTCGACGGCGCCTTCACCTTGAAGCGCCTGGCCCGCCACCAAGGGCGGCTGCGGCTCGAAGCCGCCAACAGCGCCTACCCCCCCTTGGAGCTGCACCACTGCGGCGATGTGCAGATCTGGGGTGTCGCCATCCACGCCATTCACAGCCTCGCCACCCATGGCTGACGCCCTCGGGCTGATCGATGCCAACAACTTCTATGCCAGCTGTGAGCAGGCCTTCGATCCCGCGCTCCTGGGGCGCCCCGTCGTGGTGCTCTCCAACAACGACGGCTGCGTGGTCTCCCGCAGCAGCGAGGCCCGGCAACTCGGCATTGGCATGGGCAAGCCCTACTTCCAGATCGCGGAGCAACTGGAACAGCACGGCGTGGTCGTGCGCAGTTCCAACTACGCCCTCTACGGCGACATGAGCCAACGGCTGATGAGCAGCCTGGAGCCCTTCGTCGCCGAGCTGGAGGTGTACTCGATCGATGAGGCCTTCGTTCGTCTGCCGAGGCCCAAAAGCGGTGACCTCCTTCCCTGGGCCAGTGCCCTGCGCAGCCGGATCCGCCACAACCTGGGGCTGCCCATTGCCATCGGCCTGGCCAACAGCAAGGTGCTGGCGAAAGTGGCGAACCACATCGCCAAGGGAGAACGGCAACACGCTGGTGTCTTTGACCTCAGTCCACCCGAGGAGACCACCGCCTGGCTGGAGCAAACCCCGGTGGAGGAGATCTGGGGGGTCGGCCGACGCCTGAGCCGCTGGTGCCGGCTACGGGGTGTCAGCACGGCGCAGCAACTCAGGGACATGCCCAGCGGAGAACTGCGGGCCAAAGCCGGGGTGGTGGGTCTGCGCCTGCAATTGGAACTGCAGGGCATCAGCTGCCTGCCGCTGGAGCAGCAACCAGCGGACAAACAGGAAACCTGCGTCAGCCGCAGCTTCAGCCGGCCCGTCACCACCGAAGAGGAACTGCGCCAGGCCATCGCCAGTTATGTCAGCCGCGGCGCCGAGAAGTTGAGGCGGCAACGGCAACGGGCCGGACGGCTCACGGTCTTCGCACGAACCAGTCCCTTTGCCCCAGGCTTCTACAGCCAGGCCGCCAGCGTCAGCCTGCCCCTCGCCAGCAACGACACCGGGGTTCTACTGCGGGCCGCCAGCCAGATGATCTCCAGCCTCTACCGGCCCTACAAGCGCTTCGCCAAGGCGGGAATTTTGCTGCAGGAGCTGCAGCCCGAGGCGCAGTTGCAACACCACCTGCTGCAGCCGCTCAGTGGCGCCGAGCAACAGCGGCGGGAGGCGCTCATGGCCAGCATCGATCGGCTCAATCGCCGCCATGGCCGCGGAACGGTGCAATGGGCCGCCTGCGGCCTGCAGCCGGCTTGGCTGATGCGACGGGAACAGCTCTCCAGGGCCGCCACCACGCGACTCAGCGACCTGCCCACCGTCTGGGCTCGCTAGGCCGTCAAACGGCGCCGTATTTGGCGGTGCTCTGCTTCACACAGAAGGCTTTGGCCTCCTCAATGGAATCGCGCTGCTCGATGCGTTGGGCCACACAGTTGCAGGTGTCTTGAACCATGCCCGGCGGGGGGGATTTGCCAGCGGCCTTGAAGTCCGCATTCATCGCCCTGGCGCACTGGTTCTGAATGATCTGAACGACCATGTTTTGCGCCGAAGCAGGCGCAGCAAAAAGCAGGGTGCTGCCGCTCAAAACGGCCACACCAGCAGCGCGTGTCACGAGCAAACGGGCGTCAGTCAGGGGAAGAGCCGGAACGGTTCAGATTGGTGATAGCAGCGCTGAAGCGGAAATGGCAGAGCTGTAGGGAAAGAACAGGCAGCCCTAGGCCGGTTGGGCGTCCTGGACAATCACGTCCTCAAAACTGGCGCGACGCTGGGAATCGAGGTGATCGATGTGTTTGCGCTCGTTGTAATAGAGGTCCTGAAAGCGCAGGGCATCGCTGTTGAGTTCAGCGAACATGGCCTCAATGCGGGCCTCCATGTCCTGGCTGGCGCCCTGGGGAACAGGATCCGGCTGCTGGCTGTCATCGAGCAGACGGGCGATACAGCGCTCGAGGGTCTCCAGTCGTTGACTGCTCCAGGCATCCAGAAGGTGACGACAGCGTTTGACGCTGCGCTGCCGCTCGAGGGCTGCCGTGGCACCACGCAATTGCAAGGGTGGGTTGCTGAGGGCGAGTCGCTGAACGTCGCTGGGCTCCAGCAGGGGAGTCAGGCGGGCGAGCAATTCCGTTGGCAGTCCTGAGTCGGGATCATCCGCCAAGAGCAGCTGATCGCTCAGTAACCGCGGCAGATCGAGGTCCGCGAGATCGGAACCGGCCTCACTGCCACGGTTGATCGCCTCCAGCCGGCCAACACCGAGGTTGTCTTCCTCGAGGGAGCTGATCACCGCCCAGAGCTGACGGTGATGGGCGATGGCGAAGTCATCGAGCTCGCGGCGGCGCAACTCAGCGCGGATCGGACCGCGATAGGCCGGGCAGTGGAGATAGAGGCGCAGGACCTCGGCCTCGGCCCGCTCCCGCAGGCCCGCCTCACCGGGCTGCTCCCAGCGGCGGGAGCGCCCATGCCAGCGCTGACCTTTGACCTGCTGGCGCAGGTCGTCCTCCAACTGCAGAGCGAGCCGCGCCTGGCCACCACTGAGGCGCTCGGCCACCTGCTGGAGGTAGCGGGAGCGAACGGCGCTGGCGGGCAGCTTGCCCAGCAGCGCCACCAGATCCGTGACCGCCTTTTGGAACTGGTCGGCCTTGCTGAGGTCGCAGCCGTGCAGGACCTGGTCGATCTGCCAATCGAGCCAGAGGGGGGATTGATCCAGCAGGGAGCGGTAGTCCCCTGCGCCGTGCTGCTTGAGGAATTCATCGGGGTCCTTGCCGCTCGGCAGGTGGAGAACCCGCAACTCCAGCTGCCCCTGCAGGGCCAACTGCTCCACCTCGCCAATGGCGCGCTGGGCGGCCCGGACACCAGCGCCATCGGCATCAAAGTTCAGGATCAGCCGTTTGCCGTCGCAGCAGCGACAGAGCTGGGTGATCTGCTGGTTGCTCAGGGCTGTCCCGAGGGCCGCAACCGCATTGGTGATGCCCGCGGCATGGAGGGCGATGACATCGAAATAGCCCTCCACCACGACCGCGCGATCGGCCTTGCGGATCGCATTGACAGCCTTATCGAGGCCAAAGAGGTGTTTGCCCTTCTCAAACACCTCCGTCTCCGGAGAGTTCAGGTACTTCGGCTCACCGCCATCGAGGCTGCGGCCACCAAAGCCAATGATTCGGCCCTGGCGATCCGCGATCGGAACCATCACCCGATGGCGGAAGCGGTCATAGAAGCCATCCCCGCCGCGGCGTGGCACCACCAGCCCGGCCGCCTCCAATAGCTCAGGACTGAGTCCCTCCACCTGTTGGAGATGGCTCAGCAGACCATCCCATCGCTCCGGGGCATAGCCCAGACCAAAGGCCTCAAGGGTGGCCTCATCAAGACCACGGCTGGTCTTGAGGTAGTCAAGGGCCGCGGCGCCCTCCGGAGCGCGCAATTGTGAGCGGAACCATCCAGCAGCCAGGGAGAGGGCCTTGTGGAGTTGATCCCGGCGCGAGAGCTGCTGCCGCAGTCGTTCCTGCTGAGGACCCTCCAGGGTCTCCACGGGAAGCTGGTACTTGCGCGCCAACTCCAGGACGACGTCACTGAAGCTCTGACGCTGCAACTCCATCAAAAACTTGATCGAGTTGCCGCCGGCGCCACAGGAGAAGCAGTAGTAGAACTGCTTGGCCGGTGACACCGTCATCGACGGTGATTTGTCGTCGTGGAAGGGGCAAACCCCGACGAATTCCCTGCCCTTCTTTTTGAGCACAACGTGCTCGCCCACCACATCGACGATGTCAGCGCGCTCTTTAACGGCCTCGATCGTGCGGGGATGGAGGCGAGGGACTGACACGCTCCGGGCGCAAGTGACGCTCCAGGATGGCAGGGCTGGCCTGTGGATGCTGTCCAGCACGCTGAGCTTCAGCCTGATGGGGGTCTGCGTCAAAGCGCTGGGCGGCCGGATCCCTGTGGCCGAGGTGGTGATGGCTCGCTCCGCCATCAGCCTGGTGCTGAGTGTCGCGATGCTGCGGCAGGCCGGTCTCGATCCCTGGGGACAGCGCAAAGGGCTGCTGATCCTGCGGGG
The DNA here is from genome assembly GCF_017852955.1 of Vulcanococcus sp. DEBay_Sum22DG08_74. Classification (NCBI taxonomy): domain Bacteria; kingdom Bacillati; phylum Cyanobacteriota; class Cyanophyceae; order Synechococcales; family Synechococcaceae; genus Vulcanococcus; species Vulcanococcus sp. DEBay_Sum22DG08_74. Next base: position 17,068 of record NZ_JAFMKL010000002.1, on the reverse strand, counting down.
CGCCATCGGCACGGGGGCCCTGTTCTGCGTCTTCGCAGCCCTGGCCCAACTGCCCCTGGCACCCGCCACGGTCCTTCAGTACCTGCAGCCCACCTTCACGGCACTGCTGGCCTGGCTGCTCTTGAAGGAAAGACTCGGGGCCAAGGTTTGGATCGCCGCGCTGCTGGGCTGGCTCGCGGTCCTGATCCTCAGCAACCCGATGGAGCTCATGGGCCTGCTTGGGCCCCTCGGCAGTCGATTACTGCAGGTTCAGGCCACGCCCTTGCCCATGGGGGGCGTGCTGTTGGCCCTGGCGGGAGCGCTGTTGTCGGCTTGTGCCTACGTCAGCGTGCGTGCCCTTGGCCGCACCGAGCATCCCCTGGTGATCGTTTTTTACTTCCCCCTGGTGGGGTTGGTGCTGACGGCGCCACTGGTGCTGCTGCAGCCGGTTTGGCCAAGCAGCTGGGAACTCTTGGCCTTAATCGGCGTTGGGGTCTTCACCCAGCTGGGCCAGATCGGCATCACCAAGGGATTACTGGGGATGCCAGCGGCGCGAGCGACGGCCATGAGCTACGGCCAGGTGCCGCTGGCTGCCCTGTGGGGATGGCTGCTCTTCCAGGAACCCCTCGACCCCGACACCACCACGGCCGCGGTGCTCGTGCTGGCCGCAACGCTCCTGAGCCTGAAACCACAGCGGCGCCAAGCCGCCTAGCTCTGCTCACCCTTCAGCGGAAGGGGATAGGTCAACCAATCCTGGGTCGCGCCGTCCTCACTGCCACTGGGCCGGGCCAAGCGCCAGCTCTGGCCCCGCTCACCGCGCTGCAGATACAGGTCAAAGGCGCTATCGACGCGAATGGGATCCCCGGCCAGCCGCCAATCAAACCGCCCCGTGAGATGGATGCCTTTGCCGCCGCCAATGGGGAGGCTCTCCTGGGATTCCACCCGCACCCGGCTGACCTGGGGTGGGCCAGAAGCATCCAGGGTCAGGGCATCGGCGATGGAGCGCTGGGTGAGATCGATCTGCAGCGCAAGGGCCGAGAGCAGCACCTTCTGGGGAGGCTGACCAGAACCGCCACATCCACCCAGCCCGAGGGCCAACACGGCTGACAACAGCAGGGCCAAAGCCCAGGTCAACAGGCGAGAAAGTGGTGCAAGGCGATCAGCCTGGGCGGTCAGACCGGGCAGCATGGCGGGCAGTAAGCGTCTCCCCATGATCGGCTGGCTGCAAGGGCAACTCGCCGATCGCTGGCACCTGAACAACCGATTCGGGGTCCTACTCGTCTGCTCAGGGGTGGGCTACGAGGTCCAGATGCCCCGTCGCCACTGGGATCAGCTCGGAGGAAACGGCACCGAGGCCGCCCTGCATGTCCACCAGGTCATTCGCGAGGACAGCTGGACGCTCTATGGCTTCTGTGCACGCCATGAGCGCGATCTCTTCCGCGAACTGGTGGCCGTCAGCGGCGTCGGCCCGCAGATGGCCCTGGGGCTGCTTGGGCAACTGAGTTGCGAGGAGCTGGTGCGCGCAATTGTGCAGGCCGATCTTCGCCAGCTCTGCCAGGCGCCGGGGGTGGGGAAGCGCACCGCCGAGCGGCTCTCGGTGGAACTGCGCACCCGGCTCCAGCAGCGCTACGGGGAAAGCCTGCAGTTGAGCCAGTCGGACGATCTGCAGGTCAGCGACAGCGGAGAGGGGCCGGCCGCGGGCGTTCGGGAAGAGGTTCAGCTCACCCTTTCGGCGCTCGGCTACGAAGCCCTGGAGATCAACCGGGCCCTGCGGGCGATCAGCCCACAGGGCCCTGAACTTGGGGAGGACGGCGACGCCTGGCTGCGGGAAAGCCTGCGCTATCTCTCCCGCGACGTGGCCTGAGACCTGGGTGTCCCACGGGGCAGTAAGTTGGTTGTTTGCACCGTCAGGGCCAGACGCCGCGCATGCCGCTCGACACCACCAAGAAGCAGGAACTAATCAACGCTCACCAGACCCATGGCACCGACACCGGTTCCGTGGAAGTTCAGGTGGCGATGCTGAGCGAGCGCATCAGCAAGCTGAGTGGTCACCTGCAGGGCAACATCCATGACTTCTCGTCCCGCCAGGGTCTGCTGAAGATGATCGGCCGCCGCAAGCGCCTCCTCAGCTACCTGCGCAGCAACAGCGAGCAGCGCTATTCCGACCTGATCAAAAAGCTCGGCATCCGCGGCTGAGATGGCAAACGAGGGGAAAAACCGCTCCCGCCCGCAGAAGGGCGGCGGCGGACTCGCGCCAAGCGTTCCCCCGAGCCAATCCAAAGCAGCCCAAGGTCGCTCCAAGCCGACCAACCCACAAGCCATTCCACCGGCCGTCGCCAATCGAATGGCGCGGCGGGTGGGCATCGCCACCGGCATTCCCACGGTGATGGGCATGGCCACCTTCATCGTGAGCTATGTGGTGGTCAGCCGTGGAATTCTGGACATTCCCCCCGCCGCCACCCTGGTGACGTCTGGGGGATTTTTCCTGTTGGGCCTGCTCGGATTGAGCTACGGGGTCTTGTCAGCAAGTTGGGAAACCTCAGCAGGAACCCTGCTGGGATTCGAGCAGATCGGCGTGAACATCAGCCGGCTGCGCAACTCCGTTAAGCGGCCACCAGCTTCGAGCTGAGCCGGGCCCGGAAGGCCTGGGCCTCCAGACTGCTGAGGGCGGCACGACTGTCGCGCACGCAGAACTGGTGGCCCAGGCGCACGTAGCGCACCTGGCTTTGGTCCTTGACCATCGCCACGACAGGGACACGAACACCTCCCTCGTCTTTCTCGGTGCGGTGCTGGTTCAGGCATTCCCGCAGCTTGTGCTGAATGGCGATGTCGCTGGCCTGCGGTCCATCCAGTTCCACCACAAGAAACTGGAGCTCGTCGATGACACGGCAGTCGTCCACGATCAGCTGGACCTGTTCATCGCGCCGGTCGACGGAGGCCCAGACCAGCAGCCGGGCATCGACCATCAGGTGATCCGAAAGGCGGGCGTAGGTCTTGGGGAAGACCACCGCTTCACAACTGCCGCTGAGATCCTCCAGCTGCAGGACCGCCATCCGATCCCCCTTGCGCGTGGTCACCGGGCGTAGGCCTGAGACCATGCCAACGACGCTGACCCGCGCCTTATCGGCCTGCTCCTCGAGGCCACCCAGGCCGACGGGTGAAAGCAACTGGACCGGTCGGGTCAGCTGCTTGAGCGGGTGATCAGAGAGATAGAAACCCACCAGTTCCTTCTCGAGCCTGAGCTTTTCGGTGGGCGGATAGTCCTTGACCGGTGCCGCCTTGGGTGCGGTGCTCAGGTCAGATCCACCCCCCTGGGTCTCCTCTGCATCCCCGCTGGCTGGAGCCGCAAACAGGTCAAAGAGATTGCCCTGGCCACTGGCGCGGTCGCGGGCGCGGGACGAGGCCCAATCAACGATCAAATCCAGATCGGCCATCAGCTGGGCCCGATTGGCCTCCGGCTCGAGGGCGTCCATGGCACCGCAATGGATTAACGCTTCCAGGGAGCGGCGGTTCAAGGTGGTGCCGGGAATGCGATCACAGAGATCGGCAAGGGACTGGAAGGGACCGTCACTGCTGCGGGCCTCCAGCAGGGCACGAATCGCCCCCTCGCCGAGATTGCGCACGGCCGAGAGGCCAAACAAGATGCGATCGCCGACGGGGGTGAAGTCAATCCCGGAGGCATTCACATCGGGGGGCATGACCTCGATCCCCATTGCATTGCAATTGGAGATGTAGCGCTGCACTTTGTCGGTGCTGCCGGCATTCACCGTGAGCAGCGCCGCCATATAGGCAACGGGGTAGTGGGCCTTGAGGTAGGCGGTCTGATACGTCACCGCGCCATAGGCGGTGGAATGGCTCTTGTTGAAGCAGTACTCCGCGAAGAGCACCATCTGGTCGAAGAGCTCATCGGCGATCTTGGCGTCGACACCGCGCTCACTTGCACCTTTGACAAAGATGTCTCGGTGCTTCTGCATCTCCGAGACTTTCTTCTTACCCATGGCCCGGCGGAGAAGATCCGCCTCTCCAAGGGAATAGCCCGCCAGATCCTGAGCGATCTTCATGATCTGCTCCTGGTAAACCATGATCCCGTAGGTCTCCTGCAGGATCGGCTCCAACTTGGCGTGGGCGAAATCAATCGCCTCGCGGCCGTGCTTGCGGTTGATGAATTTGGGAATCAGCCCCGCGTCGAGCGGGCCCGGTCGGTAGAGGGCCAGGATCGAGGAGATGTCCTCCAGGGACGAGGGCTTGAGGTCCCGCACGATCTGGCGCATCCCACTGGATTCCAGCTGAAAAATGCCCTCCAGGTCTCCACGCGCCAGCAGGCCAAAGGTGCCTTCGTCATCCAAGGGAAGGGCATCGGGATCGATGCTGACCCCTGAGCTCTGCTGCACCAGATCGACGGTTTTGTCGATCATCGTGAGGTTTTTCAACCCCAGGAAGTCCATCTTCAACAGACCCATGGACTCCACGTCTTCCATGAAGTACTGGGTGATCACCTGACCGTCGTTGTTGCGTTGCAGCGGAACGACTTCATCGAGGGGATCGGCGGCGATCACCACACCCGCAGCGTGGACGCCAAAGGTTTTGTTGGTTCCCTCAATGCGCATCGCCATGTCGACCCAGCGCTTCACTGCGGGATCGCCGAGGTACTTCTCGCGGAACTCAGGGGCGGGTGATTCCTCACCGATCATCTCCTTGAGCTTGGCGGGTTTGCCGCGCACCACCGGAATCAACTTGGCGAGACGATCGGCATCGCCGTAGGGGATATCCAGCACCCGGGCCACATCCTTGAGGACGGCCTTGGAGGTCATCCGGTTGAAGGTGATGATCTGGGCGACCTTGTCTTCGCCATAGCGCTCGGTGACGTAGTCGATCACCTCACCACGTCGCTCGATGCAGAAGTCCGTGTCGATATCAGGCATCGACTTGCGCTCTGGATTCAAGAAGCGCTCGAAGAGCAGACCGTTAGTGACCGGATCAATGTTGGTGATGCCGAGGGCGTAGGCCACCAAGGAGCCGGCGGCGGAACCGCGACCAGGGCCCACCGGGATGCCGTTGTCTCGGGCAAAGCGGATGTAGTCCCAAACCACCAGGAAATAGGTCGGGAAGCCCATTTGCTCCATCACCTGGAGCTCGAAATCGAGGCGTTCGCCATAGGTGGCCTCGAAACCGCTGCCCTCCGGAAGCCCCAGGCGCGCGCGTAGTCCCTGCTCGGTCACCTCCCGCAGATAACTCACCGGGGTGTGCCCCTCGGGGATTGGGAAGCGGGGCATTTGATAGCGCCCAAGGATGTCGTAGTCCTCGACCTTCTCGGCCACCAGGGCCGTATTGGCAACGGCCTCGGCCACCACCTCGGGCTCCAGGTGGTCCGCGAAGAGTCCGAGCATTTCCTGCTCGCTCTTAATGAACTCCGTCCCCGTGTAGCGAAGACGCTTCTCATCGGTGACCAACTTGCCCGTCAGCACGCACAGCAGGGCGTCGTGGGCCTCGGCGTCATTGCTGGTGAGGTAGTGGGCATCGTTGGTCGCCACCAACGGAATCCCCAATTCCTTGGAGATCTTCGCCATCTCCACATTGACGATCCGATCTTCCGGGGAGCCGTGGTCTTGAATCTCGAGGTAGAAGTCGTCACCAAAGACCCCCTGGTACCAACGGGCCACATCCCGGGCCACATCGGGGCGGTCCCGCAGGATCGCCTGGGGGATTTCACCGCCCAGACAGGCCGTGGCAATGATCAGGCCCTCGCTATGGCGCTCGAGGGTCGGCTTATCGATGCAAGCTCTGGAGAAAATGCCCCGCCCGCGCATGCCCCGCAGGTGGCTGATGCTGGTGAGCTTGACCAAGTTGCGATAGCCCACCGCGTTCTTGGCCAGGACAACCAGGTGGTAGCGGCGCTCCTTCTTCGGTGGGTTGGGGTCATCAATGGAGCCATTGATGACATACATCTCGTTGCCGATGATCGGCTTCACGGAACTGCCGCGGCAGAGCTTCAGCAGCTCAATCGCGCCGTACATCACACCGTGATCGGTCAGGGCGATCGCCGGCATTCCCAGCTCCTCAGCCCGCTTCACCATGGCCGGCAGCTGACTTGCCCCATCCAGAAGGCTGTAGTCGCTGTGGTTATGGAGGGGGACGAAGGCCAAGCGCGAAGAAAGCGGTGGAGCCGAGGCTGAGTCCAGGCTAAGCCGGCAACACCAGATTCAGGGTCTAAGCCACCACTTCTTCAGCCCGGCACGCCACCACTAGGGATCAGGGCACCAAGGACGCCTGGGGACGCTTGTCCATCACGCGCGCGGCCTGCTCGTAGTGATAAGCGACCTGGAGCAGGCGCTCCTCTTGAAGAACACCGGTGATGAGTTGCACGCCAATGGGCAGGCCAGCCCCATCAAAACCGCAGGGGAGGCTGATGGCCGGCAGACCGGCCATGTTGGCGGGAATGGTCAACAGGTCAGCCAAGTACATCGCCAGGGGGTCTTCAGCGTGGGCGCCGAAGCCAAAGGCAGTGGTGGGTGAAGTGGGGGTGAGCAACACATCCACCTGACCAAAGGCGGCGTCGAAGTCACGGCGAATCAGGGTGCGGACCTGCTGCGCCTTTTTGTAGTAGGCATCCACGTAGCCGGCCGAGAGGGCATAGGTGCCAATCAGGATCCGGCGCTTGACCTCGTCACCGAAGCCTTCGGCACGGCTGCGGGAGGTCATCTCCGCCAGGCTCGCGGCATCCTCAGCCCGGTAGCCGTACTTCACGCCGTCGTAGCGGGCCAGGTTGGCGGACGCCTCCGAGGGGGCAATCACGTAGTAGGTGGCGATGCCGTCGTTGAAGCGGGGGCAGCTGACATCAACGAGGTCACAGCCCAGGGCCTCAAGTTGGGCCGCAGCGGCCATCACCGAGGCTTTGACCTCAGGGTGCAGGCCCTCGGCTTCAAAACACTCCCGCACAATGCCCACACGCAGCCCCGCCACCGGTTGGGTCAAGGCCGCCCGGTAATCGGGAACGGGGGCCTTCAGACAGGTCGAATCGCGGGGATCCTCACCGGCGATCACCTGGAGCAACTCGGCGGCATCCGAGACGCTGTTGGCGAAGGGACCCACCTGATCCAGGGAGCTGGCGAAAGCCACCAAGCCATAGCGGCTGACACGGCCGTAGGTGGGTTTGAGGCCCACCACCCCACAGAAGGAGGCGGGCTGGCGAATGGAGCCGCCGGTGTCTGATCCCAGGGAACCAACACACTCACCAGCTGCCACGGCGGCGGCACTGCCACCGGAACTGCCCCCGGGAACCTTTTCGGTGTTCCAGGGGTTGCGGCTTGGGCCGAAGACTGAGGTCTCGGTCGAGCTGCCCATGGCGAACTCGTCGAGATTGGTTTTGCCAAGCAGGACTGCGCCGGCACCCCAGAGCCGATCGGTCACCGTGGACTCATAGGGGGGAACGAAGTTCTCCAGCATCCGGCTGGAGCAGGTCGTTCGGATCCCGCGGGTGCAGAGGTTGTCCTTGATCGCCAGGGGAACACCCGCCAAGGGCGGGAGCTCAGCACCAGAGGCCCTCAGGGCATCAATGCGGTCGGCATCGGCACGGGCCCGTTCAGCCGTGACCTCGGTGTAGGCCTTAACGCTGGGCTCAACCGCCTCGATGCGGCTGAGGTGATGGTCCGTGAGCTCACGGGCGGACACATCGCCGCTTTTGAGCTGGTCGCGCCACTCGGCGATACCCATCAAACCCAGGTCCAAACCAAGGGTTGACGCTATCAGCCAACCCGTGAGCTAACCCTCGGCCGCAATGGTCAGGGGCTCGGCGCGCCGGGTCTTGATCAGGGAGTGGTTGACCTCAGCAGCTCCTTCGCTGCGGAGGTCAGCCAGAAAAGGAGGCAGGGCAGCCTCAAGGCTGCTGCGCCGGATGTAGGGACCAAACCAGTAGGTCACATCCGGCCGCCTCGTTTCAACGCGGGCCCACCAAGCCAGACCAAACCCATTGGCAATGCTGCGCAGAGGCCGAAGAAGGGGCGTCATCCAGACGGGAGGCGATAACACCATTCTGGCTCCGGAATGGGCAAGCGCAGCATTCAGAGCTTGATGTCGGAGGAGAACGTCGCGGTTGGATCCGTCCCATCGGCCCCATCGGTCTGTTCGACAACCGCAGCTGAATCCCCCTGGAACTCAGCCATCACATCGGCCACCAGCTGATCGGCACGGGCCTCTTCAGCGGGACTGAGAACGATGTCGTCCTCGGGAACGGCGGAGGTCGCTTCTGCACTGCCTTCTTCCGGCAGCTCCAGGGGGGCAGGCGTTGGCAACTGAGGACGCACGATCCGCGGGGCCGGCGCGGCCCCCGAGATCTGCTTCATCCAGCCGCGACGGGCCACCTCATAAAGAACCATCGCGGTGGCGACCGAGGCGTTCAGGCTGGGGGTAGCGCCACGGATCGGGATCCGCACCAGCTGATCGCAGTGCTTGCGGGTCAGCATCGAGAGACCATCCCCTTCTGAGCCAGTCACCACCACCAGGGGACCGTCCAGGTCAGCCTCACTCAGGGCAACACTGCCCTCTCCCGCCAGACCAATCACCCGATAGCCCTCGTTCTTCAGACTGTCGAGGGCGCGGTTCAGGTTGACCACTCGGGCCACGGGCAGGTGCTCCAGGGCTCCAGCAGCCACCTTGGCGACGGAACCGGTCAGACCGGCACTGCGGCGTTGGGGCAACACCAGTCCATGGGCGCCGAGGGCTTCTGCGCTGCGGACGATGGCCCCAAGGTTGTGGGGATCGGTGATGCCGTCGAGGGCCATCAGCAGCGGGGGCTCACCCAGGTCGCGGCAGCCATCGATCAGGGTGCCCAGATCCAGGGTGTCGGCGGCCGCAGCCTGCATGACGATGCCCTGGTGCACCGCCCCATTGGTCAGCTGGCCGAGACGCGACCAGGTGACCTCCTCCACCAGCACGCCGCCGGACTTGGCTTCCCGCAGCAACTGAAGGAAACGGGGCTGAAAACGCATTTCCGGGGTGCACCAGATGCGGTGCACGGGACGGCCGCTCTCCAGGGCCGCCTGGGCCGCATGGCGCCCCCAGATCAAATCATCGGCGGGATAGGCGTTGAACCGTTCGGCCTCACCAACGGGAACCTCGACGGCGATGGGCTTGGCCTGGTCGCGATCACGGGAGAACGGCTTGCGCCCGCCACCCTGCTCGTCGCGACGACCCCCAAAACGCCCCTTGCCGCCAGGGCGGTAACCGTCCCGGCCGGACTCTTGAGCCTCGTCGCGGAAGCGATCAGAGGAGCGTCCCTTCAAAAACGGGCGGCCCTGGGGTCGCGGGCCGCGGCGCTCGGGCCGACTGGAGGCCTCACCCCGGCTATCGGGGCGGCCTTCCGAACGGGAGAAGCGCTCACGTCTCTCGCCACCACCACCGCGCTGTTCTCCGTCGGGACGCCATTCGCCGCGGGGAGAAAACGGACGGGACGAACCGCCACGGAAGCCAGATCGGTCGCCAGGACGACCTCCAGGACGGCCACCGGAGCGGTATCCCGGACGTCCACCGCCGGCCTCGTCCCCGCCAAAGCGGTTGCCACCCCGATCCGATCCGAAACGCTCGCCGCCAAAACGGTCGCCGCGACGCTCGCCGCCGGATCGATCATCGGCAAACCGTCCGCCGCCGCGGGGTGGCTTCCCTCCACCTGGGCCCGAGCGCTGGTCCTTACGACGATCAAAACGGGGGCTCATGGTTGTCAGGCAAAGGGGTTATCGGTCGGCGTCCTCGAGTTCTGCCAGCAGCTGTGCAAGGCGGCTGGGGTTCTGCAGAAAGAGCCAGCCCACCATTGTCTCAAATCCCGTGGCCTTGCCATAGACACCAGCCTCTCCCTTGCGGGGCCCACGACCCGCTTTATTGCGTCCACGCCGCACCCACTCCAGTTCGGCCTCCTGGAGCAATCCCTTCTCCTGCAGGCGATCGAGGGCCTCCGCCTGGGCATCTGCGCGGACATCCGCCACAACGGCTCGATGCAAATCGGAACTGCGTCCCGGCTGGCGGCAGCGGCGCATGCGCTGGTGCAACTCCCAGACCGCATCCCCTAGCCAGGCCAGCTGAAGCGGACCCAACTCCCCGGGCCATCCCGGTGCTTGGAGTTGGGTCAGCCAGGCTGCCGAATCAGGCGGCGATGGCTCCGAGGGCGGTGTTGAGGTCTGGCTGGAGATGGAGAAACTCCTCAAGCCTTACCAGTTTCACCGTCTGGACGACCCTGGCATTGCCGACCACTAAGAACTGGATCTTCTGGTCGTTGCAGTGTTTAGCGAACTGCACCAGGGCACCGAGACCCGAGGAATCGATGAAATCGATCTTGCTCAGGTCCAGCACCAGCGGCTGCGGGGTGCTGGTGAGGTGGTCGTTGATAAAGGCGAGAAATTGCTTCTCGGAGTAAGCATCCAACTGCCCGGTGAAGCTGAACAGGAGACATCCGTCCTGCTGTTCAAAACCACCGCGTAGAGAGACGGTCAATCGCTGCAGATCAGTGATGGCTGCTGACCTCTGACGTCACTGGCGATCGCAGTGTAGTGAGGGTTTTCGAAACGGGCACGACCGCAACAAACTGCGATCGATCAGCCCCGTCGCTCGCTCATCAGCGCGGCAAAACGGCCGAAGTGATGGTCGGCATCGTGGGGGCCAGGACTGGCCTCTGGGTGGTACTGCACCCCGAAGATCGGCTTCTGGCGATGGGCAAAGGCCGCAACGGTTCGATCGTTGAGATTCAGATGGGTGACCTCCATCTGATCGGCCGGGAGCGAGTCAGCGTCCAAGGCGAAACCGTGGTTTTGGCTGGTGATTTCCACCACACCGGTGGTCCCGCACGGGTGGTTCAGACCGCGGTGGCCATAGCCAAGCTTGAACGTGCTTCCACCAAGGGCTAGACCCAGGATCTGGTGCCCCAGGCAGATCCCGAACAGGGGCAGTGCCTCCTGCTCAACCAACGACTTCGCCAGGTTGATCCCACTGGTCACAGCCGAGGGGTCGCCAGGGCCGTTGGAGAGGAAAACACCTTCAGGCTGGCGCTCGAGCACCTGCTCCAAGGTGGCGTCGGCCGGCAGCACCGTGACATCGCAGCCATGGGCCACCAACCGTTCGAGGATGGCCCGTTTGATGCCGAAGTCGATCGCCACGACCTTGTACGGGGTCGCGGGATTGTCCTGGAGGCGTTGATCGAAGGCAGCAGGGCAAAGGGATGACCAGGTGTAGGGCTCCCTGGTGGAGACGTCCTTCGCCAGGTTCAAACCAGCCATTGACGGCATCGCCTGGACCCGCTCCAGCAACTGCTGGGGCGTGCTGCCGTCAGTACTGATGGCACCGTTCATGGCACCGCCCTCGCGCAGGTGGCGCACCAGGGAGCGGGTATCAATGCCGGAGATGCCGACCACGCCGTGTTGCTCTAACCAGGCCTCGAGGCTGCCTTCACTGCGCCAGCTGCTCTGGGTGGGAGCCAACTGACGGGCGATCACACCGCGAACATGGGGGACATCGGCCTCTTGATCACTGCCGTTGACCCCGGTATTGCCCAGTTCGGGATAGGTGAAGGTGACCAACTGCCCGGAATAGCTGGGGTCGGTCATGACCTCCTGGTAACCGGTCATACCGGTGTTGAAGACCACTTCACCGAAGGCCGTCGCTCTGGCGCCAAAGGCTTCACCACGCAACACCAGGCCGTCAGCCAACACAAGAAGGGCTGGTTGAGGGGTGGGTGAGCTGCTCATGCCGACATCTTCCCTTAAGGGAGTTCTAAGCCAGGGCCTGACTGAGGCTGCGCAGCCGCGCGTAGGCGGCTCCACTCTCCATGGCGGCCTGCGCCAGAGGCAGGGCTGCCGCAACGGAGTCAGCCAAGCCAGCGGCCCAGATCACCAGGGCCGCGTTCAGGGCCACCACATCCTGTTGCGCCTGGCTCCCCTGGCCCTGGAGCACGGCCTCCAGGATCCGAGCGTTGTCCTCCAGTTCTCCACCCCGGAGGGCCTCCATCGGAGCGAGGCTCAAGCCCAGCGTCTGGGGATCCAAGAGCTGGCGTTCCACCTGTCCGTCCTGGATCAGACGCAACTCACTCGGGCCAGAAAGCGATGCTTCATCGAGCCCGCCATGGCCAAAGACCACGACGGCACGGCGGCAGCCCAAGCGGGCTAAGGCATCGGCCATGGGATCGAGCAACTCCGCTGCTCCGACACCAAGGACCTGATAGTCCGGCCTGAGGGGATTGACCAGGGGACCCAGCAGGTTGAACACCGTTCTCACCCCCAGGGCCCGGCGCAGGGGGGCCAGTCCAACCAAGGCGGGATGCCAGCCCGGAGCAAATAAGAAGGTGACGCCGGCGGCATTGAGTGCCTGAACCACCACGTCGGTTGGAGCTTTGAGGTTCAGTCCAACCGCTTCCAGAACATCGGCAGAGCCGACCTTGCCGCTGGCACTGCGGTTTCCGTGCTTCGCGACCTGGGCCCCACAGGCGGCGGCCACAAAAGCAACGGCCGTCGAGATGTTGAACGTGTTGGCCCCATCCCCACCGGTGCCACAGGTATCCACCAGTTCAAGGTCAGGCCGGGCACAGGGCAGGGGTGCAGCAGCGCGCAGGACCTCAGCCATGGCCGCCAGCTCCTCACCGTTCATCCCCTTGGAGCGAAGGGCCGCGAGGAAGGCGCCCGTTTGAACGGGCTCGAGCTGTTCAGACAGCCAGGCCTCCATCAGATCGCGTGCCTGCGATCCCTGCAACGACTCACCGCGCAGGAGTTGATCGAGAAGGGCCGACCAGGACTGGGGGGCTGTCATCAAAACGCAAGAACGAAATTGGTCTCTAGCAAAAACAAGGCTCAGGGACTGTCCTGATCGGACGTGTCAAAACCAGATCCGACGGCCTGAGGTGCGGCTTCAGCCCCCGGCCGATAGCCGCCAGCCCAGATCGCCCGCGTGCGCTGATGCAGTTGCTCGCGGCTTAAGCCCCACAGACGCAGGGTCTTCTGGAGATCCTCCTGAAGATCCAGGGCCCCGGGAAATCCCTCGTAACGCATCAACAGGCGACCCAGCTCCACCAGATCGGCATCAGCAGGGGCCTCAGTGGCCAACAAGCGGTCCACCAGGTCGCGTTCGGTTCCATAAAGAGGATGAGACTGCTGGTTCTCGTCCATCGAGCCGACTGAGGGTGCGCCGGCACAGCATCGCTCAACAACGCTGTTCTGGGGTCGCTGCCTAGGTTGGCGAAACCTTGCCTTGATCCATGGCGGCGATCCGCTTCGGACTGATCCAGCGCTACCTGCGGCCCTATCGGCGCACGGTGCTTCTGGGCGTCGCCGCCCTAGTGGTCGTCAACCTCTTGAGCGTCACGATCCCGCTGATGGTGCGGGGCGTCATCGATGACCTCCAGGACGGCTTCACCTACAGCGACGTGCTGCGGCAGGCGGGAATCATCGTCGTGCTGGCGACCCTCATGGGGGGCGTCCGGCTGGTCTCGCGAATGCTGGTCTTCGGAGTGGGCCGGCAGGTGGAGGCCCAGCTGAAGCAGAAGATCTTCGATCACATGCTCCGCCAGGAGCCCGGTTGGGTGCAGAGCACCGGCAGCGGCGAAGTGATCAGCCGAGCCACCAGTGATGTGGAGAACGTGCGGCGCCTGCTGGGCTTTGCGGTGCTCAGCCTCACGAACACCGCCCTCGCCTACGCCCTGACGCTGCCGGCGATGCTCGCCATCGACCCACTGCTCAGCCTGGCGGCGGTGGGGCTCTACCCCTTGATGTTGACCACCGTTCGACTCTTCGGCGGCCGGATGATGCGGCAACAGCGCCGTCAGCAGGAAGCGCTCGGTGAATTGAGCGATCTGATCCAGGAGGACCTCTCCGGCATCAGCGCCATCAAGATCTATGGCCAAGAACGCACCGAGCGGGAGGCCTTCGAGCGGCGCAACAAGCGTTACCGGGATGACGCTCTCCAGTTAGCCCGCACCCGCAGCACGCTCTTCCCTCTCCTGGAGGGCATCTCGTCGGTCAGTTTGCTGTTGCTGCTCGCCCTTGGCAGCGGGCAACTGGAGAGCGGTCGCCTCTCCATCGGGGATTTGGTGGCCTTGATCCTTTACGTCGAGCGACTGGTCTTCCCGACGGCCCTTCTGGGATTCACGCTGAATACCTTCCAGACCGGCCAGGTGAGCCTGGAGCGCGTCGAAGAGCTGCTGCGCCGGACGCCGCGCATCCAATCCCCTGAGGCACCAAAGCCAGTCCCTCAACGGACGGGCAGCCAAGCCGCTGGGATCGAAGCCCGAGGCCTCACCCTGCGTTACCCCGACGCGGAGCGCAACACCCTTGAGGACGTCAGCTTCCGCCTTGCCCCAGGGGAACTCGTGGCCGTTGTCGGACCCGTGGGATGCGGCAAAACCACCTTGGCCAGGGCCCTGGGCCGGATGGTGGACGTGCCTGAAGGGCAGTTGTACCTCGATGGGACTGACATCACAGCCCTCGACCTCGAGCAGCTCCGCCAACAGGTCGCCCTGGTCCCCCAGGAGGGCTACCTCTTCACTGCGAGCCTCGCCGACAACCTCCGCTATGGAGAACCAGACGCGGATCAAGCGCGGATCGAGCAGGCAGCGGAGCAGGCGCGACTGGCCGCTGATGTGCGGGGCTTCCCCGATCGCTACGAAACCCTCGTAGGGGAGCGCGGCATCACCCTGAGTGGCGGACAGCGCCAGCGCACAGCCCTGGGTCGTGCCCTGCTGGTTCAAGCCCCGCTCTTGGTGCTCGATGACGCCCTGGCCAGCGTGGACAACAACACGGCCGCCGACATCCTGAGCTCGATTCGCGCCCAGCGGGACCGAACGATCTTGATGATCAGCCACCAACTCTCAGCGGCAGCGGCCTGTGATCGAATCCTTGTCCTGGACGAGGGGCGCCTGGTGCAGCAGGGACACCACAACGCGCTCCTCGAGGAAGCCGGCACCTACCGCAGGCTCTGGGAGCGGGAACAGGCGGAGGAACAACTCACGCGCGTGGCTTGAAGGACAGCATCGTTCTTGCAACATCCCAGGACAAGCCCGCTTGAGCTCGCTTAGCTGGAGGGACGCCTCCGCTGAGCGCCCCCATGCTCACCAGCTCTGCCTACCGCCTGCGCTGCACCCTGACCTTTGGCGATATCTACGGCCAGATCCTGATTTGGATGCTGGTCATCTTTGTCAGCCTGGCAGCCGGACTCGCGCTCATGGGCGCCAGCAAACCGATCGTGGCCCTGGTGGGCGTTGGGCTGATCCTGGTGCTGTCCCTGCCGTTTTTGCTCTTCACCTTCACCACAACCCTGCTGAATCACATCGCCCTGGAATCGACTTCGAGCGAGGGTTGAACTTCCTAGGCTCTGGCCAGCAAAGGCTGTTGTGGTGTTCGGACTGTTTCAGGGCATGGGTGGATCAAAGACAAACCTGATTGCACCAGAAGCGGCCCTACCAGGACGCCCCGATCCGATCGCGACGGCGGATCGTCACGTGGTCCTGGGTACAGCGCTGAAGGCTCCGTTGAGCACCAGTCAGCAGGAAGCCCTGTTTGGCTGCGGCTGCTTCTGGGGCGCCGAGAAGGGGTTCTGGCGCTTGCCCGGGGTGATCACGACCGCGGTGGGCTACGCCGGTGGCTACACCCCGAACCCGACCTATGAGGAGGTCTGCTCCGGCCGAACCGGTCACACCGAAGTCGTGCGTGTGGTTTGGGATGTCAACGCCATTGATTTCAGTGATCTCCTGAAGCTCTTCTGGGAATGCCACAACCCAACCCAGGGGATGGCCCAGGGCAACGACACCGGTACCCAGTACCGCTCATCGATCTACGTCAACGAGCCCAAGCTCCTGGCGGTCGCCAAGGCCTCATCTGATCGCTACCAGCAGCTGCTGAATGGCTCCGGCAAAGGAGCCATCACCACGGAAATTGCCCTGGGCAAACCCTTTTTCTTCGCCGAGGGCTATCACCAGCAGTACCTGGCCCGTCCAGGCAGCCGCCCCTACTGCTCCGCACAACCCCAGGGGGTCTTGCTCGATGAGCAGTGGGAGGGCTGTCACTACAAACTCCCCGCGGCGGTCTGGCAGAACTACGACTGGAGCATCAGCCACTGCGTCCTGCGGGGAGACAACAGCCCAATTCGCCTTTGATGTTCGGACTTGCCCTGTTGATGGCTCAGGCCATGCAGTCCCCCTGGTGGGAGGACTACGCGATCAAGGATCGCTACCTCTGCCATGACAAGGGAATGCTGGTGATCGAGCGCAATCAATCCCAGGCCTCCCTCATCAGCGGTGGATACCGCAGAACCTTTTTTCGGCTGCAGAGCAACGAACCTGGCGTTCGCTACAGCAGTGACGGCATGGAGATGATCCTGCGTGGCGATGAGCTCACGCTGGAGCAACTGCCGATGCGGATGCAGTGCCTACGGGTGGATCAGGTCTGATGAACCCCTTACCGGATCGAACCGTGATCATCGGCATCCTGGCCACCTTGGGGCTGGTCTTTGCACTGGTGTTTTGGTATGTCCGCCTGGCGCCCAGCACCGAGCCACCGATGCTCTGGAAAGAGCAGCCCGCCCTGGAGCGCCCCAAACCGCTTCAGGCGCGCCCGGCTGACCTGATCTAGGCAGACAGCTCTGGCTCTGCCCCCCTTGGGGGAACGCCTGGCTTGCGGAACAATGGCGCCGGCGCTGACGCGGAGCCAAGACCCATTACCGAATCGGCTGAGAACAACGCCCCTCGGCAATTGCACCCCCTTCCCCGCGGATTGGTGGAGCTCTACGGGCTGCTGGCCGTTCTGTTTGTGCTGGTGCCTGAGTGGATGGCCGACGGTGCCCTCTCAAGCCTGAAGCCGGGCGGCGTGGGCAGTGCTCTGCCGCCGACCGCCACCGCCTGGCAGAAGGTGCCTGAATTGCGCCTGGCCTCGATGAATCTGCGGGAATTAAGGGAGCTCGCTCGCGCCCTGCGCCTCTGGGGCTACGCGGGCCTGAACCGCGATCAACTGACCCGGCGAATGCTGCGAAAAATCCGCTCGAAACGCGGCAAAGCGCTGTGATAGCTTCTTTCTCGCCGGGGCGTAGCGCAGCTTGGTAGCGCACCACTTTGGGGTAGTGGGGGTCGTGG
>NZ_JAFMKL010000081.1:0-7596 GCF_017852955.1 Vulcanococcus sp. DEBay_Sum22DG08_74 | reverse complement strand
GGAGAGGTGGCCGAGTGGTCGAAGGCGCAGCACTGGAAATGCTGTATAGGGGCAACTCTATCGAGGGTTCGAATCCCTCCCTCTCCGTTTGGAAAGCCGCTCTCTGAGCGGCTTTTTCATGCCAATTTTTGAACGAACTCAGCCAAAACGGCCGGTGACGTAGTCCTGGGTAGCCTGTTCTTTAGGAGCATTAAAGATTTGCTCCGTCTCTGCAAATTCAACGAGCGCTCCAACCTTGCTCTCGCGGTCACTGCGCTGGCTGACATTAAAGAAACCGGTGTAATCGCTGACGCGAACGGCCTGCTGCATGTTGTGCGTCACGATCACAATCGTGTAGTTCTTCTTGAGCTCATGCATCATTTCTTCGATCTTCAACGTGGAGATCGGATCCAGAGCTGAGCAAGGTTCATCCATCAAGATGACCTCGGGCTCAATGGCAATGGTCCTTGCGATGCAGAGGCGCTGCTGCTGGCCGCCTGAGAGGGCATAGCCACTTTCTCTGAGTTTGTCCTTGGTCTCATCCCAGAGAGCCGCTTTGCGCAGAGAGCGCTCTACGAGTTCGTCCATATCGCCCTGGTAACCATTCACGCGGGCACCAAAGGCGATGTTCTCGTAGATGCTTTTCGGAAACGGATTGGGTTTCTGGAAGACCATGCCAATCCGCCGGCGCACTTCGACCGGATCAACGTGCCGGGCATAGATGTCCTGTTGATCGAAGACGACGCGACCCTTGATCGAACAGCCGTCGATCAAGTCGTTCATCCGGTTCAGGGCCCGAAGCACCGTGCTCTTGCCACAGCCGGAGGGGCCAATAAAGGCCGTGACCTGGCCGCGCGGGATCTCCATATAGACCCCCCGAACGGCTTCCTTGCTGCCGTAGCTGATCGAGACATCCTGCAGGGATAGGCAAACCCCGTTGCTGCTGACGTTGGGGCTGGCCGGGGGGGAGGAGATCACGATCGTGGTGCTCAGACGTGTTGAGAAAGCAGAGGGAAGGGCCCAGATCAGGTGCTGGAGAGGCGCCCGATCCAGCGGGCCAGCAGATTGGCCAACAGGATCATCATCACCAAGACGAAGGAGGCCGCCCAAGCCAAGGAGATTTGGGCCTCGTAGGGCATGATCGCGTAGTTGTAGATCAGCACCGACATCGAGGCGATTGGGTTGAGTACCCCATCGGCCCAGAACGGTGAGAAAAGAGCTGTGAAGATCAGCGGTGCTGTCTCGCCCGCTGCCCGGGCGATCCCCAGGACAACACCCGTCGCGATCGGTGCGAAGGCCGCAGGAAGCGTGACCCGCGTAATCGTCACGACCTTCGAAGCCCCAACGCCCATGGCACCCCAGCGGAGTTCCTGGGGCACCAGCTTCAGTCCTTCATCGGTGGTCTTGATCACCGTGGGAATCATCAGCACAGCCAGTGCCATCCCCCCCGCAACGGCGCTGTAGCTCTGGCCAGCAATGACCCGGGTGCTGACGATGAGTCCATAGATAAAGACGCCGCAGATGATCGACGGCACGCCAGAAAGCACATTCGTGCCAAAACGCACGAACTGGGCGAAGCCGCCAGAGCGTGAATACTCCGCCAGGTAAATTCCGCCGCCAACTCCCACGGGAATGGCGATCAAGCTGGCCAAGGCCGTAATCAACAGGGTGCCAACGATCGCGTTACCAATGCCGCCGCCATCGAGCCCCGGAGGGGGTGGCAATTCAGTGAGGAGCTGCCAATTGATCAGCGAGCCGCCCTTGAGCAGCACATAAACCAGCACCAGCACGAGCGGAAGGACCGCCAGTCCGGTGAAGAGTGCTGCAACCGTGGTGAAGATCCGATTCCAAAGATTGCGGGCCAGGCCGTTGCGGTAACGAAGGCTGTCGTATTGAGAAAGGGTCATGGCTCAGTACTTCAGGCTCAGTCGCTTCACCACTTGCTGGGCCAATAGGTTCACCAGCAAGGTCATCAGCATCAAAACCAGGGCCGCATACATCAGGGCCGACACCTGAATGCCATCGGCCTCACCAAATTGGTTGGCCAGCATTGAAGAAATCGTGTTGGCTGGCGCAAGCAGGCTGAAGCTGAAGTTGTTGGAGTTGCCGATGATCATCGTGACCGCCATGGTCTCGCCCATGGCCCGCCCCAACGCCAACATCACTCCTCCGGTGATGCCAGAAATGGCAGCCGGCAGCATGACCTGGAAAATTGCTCCCCAGCGGGTGGTACCGATGCCATAGGCCGCCTGGCGCAGGCCATCGGGAACCTGCCGTAGGGCGTCCCGGGAGATGGCCGTAATGATCGGCAGGATCATCACCACCAAGATCAGGGACGCTGGCGCCATGCCGGGGCCCTGGGGTTCTGTCGAAAACAGCGGTATCCAGCCCAGGTAGCGGTGGAGATCCGTCAGGAAAGGGCGAAGGAAGGGCTCCATCACGACGATCGCCCAAAGCCCCAAGACCACTGAGGGAATGGCCGCCAGCAGTTCGACCATCACCCCCAGGACCTCGCGGATGGCCTTGGGAATGATGTTTTCAGTCAAAAAAATGGCAGTGCCCACCCCAAGGGGCACGGCGATCAGCAGCGCCACGCTTGAACTGACCAGCGTTCCGTAGATGGCGGTGAAGGCGCCGTAGTGCTCACTGATCGGATCCCAGTCCGAGGTCGTGATGAAGGAGAGCCCAAAGGTCTGGATGGCCTCCCAGGCCCCCGTGAAGACCGTCAGAAGAATCGCGAAGACCAACAGACCCACCGCCCCAGCCAGGGCAACGGCGAGTTGCTGGAATCCCCGATCGGTCGCCCGTTCAGCGGCAGACCGACGCCGCAAGGCGAAGAGCTCAAGGCGCGGACTCCTGGCCATGGGGTTCTTAACCTCCTAGGAATCTATCCCTCAGCCCCCACTGCCGTTAGCTTTGGGGCACAACGTGGATGGCCCCAGGGCGCAGGAACGCAGTTGGCACGGATCGTTGGAATCGACCTGGGAACCACCAACTCCGTGGTTGCGGTGCTCGAAGGTGGGCGTCCGCAGGTGATCGCCAGTGCCGAGGGGGGCCGTACCACCCCTTCCGTTGTTGGCTTCAGCAAGGACCAGGAGCTGCTGGTGGGTCAGTTGGCCCGGCGTCAGCTGGTTCTCAACCCAAGAAACACCTTCGCCAACCTCAAGCGTTTCGTTGGCCGCCAGTGGGATGAGCTGGATGACGGCAGCCTGAGCGTTCCCTATACGGTTCGAGCCAACGATCAGGGCAATGTCCGGGTGGTCTGCCCCGCCACGGAACGGGAGTACGCCCCTGAAGAGCTGGTTGCCAGCGTGCTGCGCAAGTTGGTGGATGACGCCAGCACCTATCTGGGTGAACCGGTGGAGGCCGCGGTGATTACGGTCCCGGCCTATTTCAATGATGCCCAGCGCCAGGCCACCCGTGACGCTGGTCGCTTGGCCGGCATTTCGGTCGAGCGGATCCTGAATGAGCCCACTGCAGCGGCACTGGCCTATGGCTTTGACCGAAGCACCGTCAAGCGCGTGCTGGTCTTTGACCTCGGCGGTGGCACGTTTGACGTCTCAATCCTGCGTGTTGCTCAGGGGGTCTTTGACGTCAAGGCCACAAGTGGAGACACGCAACTCGGCGGGAACGACTGGGATCGCCGCATTGTTGATTGGTTGGCCGATGCCTTCCAAAAGGAGCATGAGATCGATTTGCGCCGGGATCGCCAGGCACTCCAACGCCTGACTGAGGCGGCTGAGAAGGCCAAGATCGAACTCAGTGGTGTTCAAAGCACACCGATCTCTCTTCCGTTTATTGCCACCGGTCAGGACGGCCCTCTCCATATCGAGACCACCCTCGAGCGCAGCACCTTTGAGGGCCTCTGCCCCGATCTGCTGGATCGCCTGCTTCGACCGGTTCAGAGGGCGCTTCGCGATTCCGGTTTTGCCGCGGAGGACATCGACGATGTGGTCCTCGTTGGCGGATCAACGCGGATGCCAATGGTGCAGCAGATGGTGCGAACCCTCGTACCGCTGGAGCCCTGCCAGTCGGTGAACCCCGATGAGGTCGTCTCGATTGGTGCCGCTGTACAGGCCGGAATCCTGACCGGCGAACTCCGGGATCTGATGCTCAATGACGTCACTCCCCTCTCCCTTGGTTTGGAAACCATCGGTGGAGTGATGAAGGTGCTGATTCCGCGCAACACGTCTATTCCTGTTCGCAAGAGCGATCTCTTCAGCACCTCGGAAGCCAACCAAAGTTCCGTCGAGATCCATGTGCTCCAGGGCGAGCGTCAGATGGCCGATGGAAACAAGAGTCTTGGTCGTTTCAAGCTGTCCGGGATTCCCCCAGCACCGCGGGGCGTGCCTCAAGTGCAGGTCTCGTTCGACATCGATGCCAACGGATTACTCCAGGTCTCGGCGACGGATCGGACCACCGGCCGTCAGCAGAGCGTCAGCATCCAGGGCGGCTCCAATCTCAGTGAAGACGAGATCAAAACCCTGATTGCGGAGGCCGAGGAGAAGGCCAGTGAAGACCGCCGCAAACGGGCCGAGATCGATCGGCGCAATCGCGCTCAGACCTTGGTGGGACAAGCCGAGCGCAGGCTCAGAGACGCTGCTCTCGAGCTCGGTCCCTATGGCGCCGAACGCCAGCAGCGAGCCGTTGAGGTCGCCATGCGCGACGTCCAGGAGATGTTGGCTGATGGAGACCTCAGCGAACTCGACATCAGCGTGAGTCAGCTTCAGGAGGCCATCTATGGACTGAACCGCCGACTCGCGAGCGAACGCAAACAGGACGCCAATCCAATCCAGGGCATTAAGAACACCTTGGGCTCCCTCAAGGACGAGCTCTTCGCTGAAGACGACTGGGATGACTGGGACCGCCCAGGACGCTCCCGCGATCCCTGGAGCGAGCCCCGCTACGGCGGCGGTTGGCAGGAAGACCGTTGGGATCGTCCAAGCCTCGATCGGTTTGATCCCCCCCGCCCGCGCTGGGAAGAGCCTCCAAGCCCCCGGGAGAGGGAGCTGCAACCGGCCCGTCGTTATGACCAGTCCAATGGCTACTTCGAGGAGCGTTATCAACCCGCTGATCCCTACGAGGATGCCTATGACGAGCCTCGCCAGCAGCCCCGTGAGGAGCGCTTTGCTGACCGCAGGCCCACCACCACCCCGACGACACCGAATCACGGCTCCTACGAGGGAGATCCCTGGGCTGAGGACTGACGGAGGTGAGTCCTGTGATGTCCGAACCGGGCAGCATTAATCATTGGGCCGTTCTGGGACTGGACCCAGGGTCTGACGCCTCTTCGCTCAAGCGAGCGTTTCGTCAACAGGCACGCCGCTGGCACCCCGATTTAAACGGGGATGATCCCCATGCCGAAGAGCAGTTCAAGGCGGTGAACGAGGCCTATGCGGTCTTGAGTGACCCGCAACGGCGTCAACAGTGGGAAGCCGGTCTCGACGAAGCGACGGCCGCCTCGGCCGGACTGGATCCCTTTGCGACGGGCTTTCCTGACTTCGAGGACTATCTCGATGTTCTCTTTCATCGAGAGCGCAGACGTCCACGTCACCAGGACGCTGATGAGGACTTCTCCGCTCCGGAACCGGAGCCCTTTCGGGAGTACGGCACTGGCGAGGTCACGCCACCCGTGCCACCGCCGCCCCCTCCGGTGGTGGCCAGCGAGGAGCTCGAGTCGGTGGTGAATCTCACCCCTGAGCAGGCCCTCGAGGGCGTACGGGTGGAGCTGGACCTTCCCGATGGAACGGCGATCGAGGTGTGGACTCCGCCGATGGCCGGGGACGGTTGGCGACTACGCCTCGCCGGGGTCGCCCCGGGGGGCAGAGATCATTTTCTGCAGCTACGGGTGCGCACCGACGAGGGCCTGCGCATTGATGGTCTAAGGGTTCACTACCAATTGGAGCTCTCCCCCGCCGAGGGTGCCTTGGGCTGCACCGCTGTGGTCCCGACCCTTGACGGCCCCGTGCAGCTGCGCATCCCTCCCGGCTCCTCCAGTGGTCGTTTGCTGCGTTTGCGATCCCGCGGCTTGACGCGGATGGAGCAGCGGGGAGACCAACTTGTTGAAATCCGCCTGGTCGTTCCTCAGGGGCTGACTGAGGCGGAGGAAGCGCTGTACCGCCGGCTGCAACAGCTCGCAGAGGAAATTGAAGGTGAGCGCGAACGCTCGGTGAATCAGTGAGACACTGGTGATTGACCCGTGCGCGTTGGATGTCGGTTCACGTTCTGCTCTTTGACGCTGGCAGCGAGAACGAGGGCATTCACTCTCTGGAACTCAATGGTTCCACCGTCGTTCTGCTCTTTGAGGACCGTGACGATGCCGAGCGCTATGCCGGATTGCTGGAGGCGCAGGATTTCCCCACCCCAAGCGTTGAAGCGATCGAGCGTCGCGAAATGGAGGAGTTCTGCTCCAGCGCTGGCTACGAAGCGCGCTTCGTCCCGAGTGGCTTCTTGCCGCAGACCGCCGAGGAGCGCCTGCTGATTGCTCCTCCAGAGAAAAATATGGACACCACAACCTGGCGGGATCAACCCGAGCCAGGTCAGGAGACCACGCAAACCGCGGAGGCTCCCTTGGTCCCGACGGAAGAGCCCATCAGTACCGGCGACAGCGAATTGGAAGCCTTTCGCCGGCGCCTTGAGGGTCTGCTGTGAGCCCAGGCGCCTTTGAGGATGTGCAGCGGGGGCACCTGCTGACTGAACAGGTCAATCCCGCCAGCAGCGAACTGGATGCGCTGAGTACTGAAGACCTTGTTGGCGTCTTTGTTGCTGAGGACCGCAAGCCCCAAGAGGCTGTGGCTGGAGCCGCTGCTGCCCTTGCACAAGCGATCGACGCGATCGCGCAGCGGCTTCAGGCGGGCGGGCGCCTCTTCTACCTCGGTGCAGGTACTTCGGGCCGGCTTGGAGTCCTCGATGCAGCGGAATGTCCCCCGACCTTCTGCAGCGCACCGGAGTTGGTGCAGGGTGTTCTGGCCGGTGGTGCTCCGGCCCTTTTGCGCAGTTCTGAGGGTCTGGAGGACCTCTTTGATGCCGGACGATCTGACCTCGAAGCGCGCGGCTTTGGCTCGGGCGATGCCCTGGTCGGCATTGCAGCAGGGGGCACGACCCCCTATGTCCATGGTGGGCTGGCCCATGCCCGTTCCCTTGGTGCCCTCGCCATCGCCATGGCCTGTGTCCCTGCGGAACAGGTGCCGATGCCCTGTGACATCGATATCCGCTTGCTCACCGGCCCCGAGGTCCTGACCGGGTCCACCCGTCTGAAGGCCGGGACCGCGACGAAGATGGCCTTGAACATCCTCAGTACCGGCGTGATGGTTCGCCTGGGGAAGGTCTACGGCAACCGGATGGTTGATGTTGCCGTGACCAACAGCAAGTTGGAGGATCGGGCACTTCGCATCCTCTCGGATCTCGCCAACGTGAGCCGCGAGCAGGGACGAGCTCTGCTTGAAGCCAGTGCTGGCTCGGTGAAGTTGGCCCTGGTGATGGCCCGCCGCTCGCTGGATGCAGAGCAGGCGGCCGAGGTCCTCGAGCGCAGTGGCGGCAACCTCCGCCGGGCCCTCTTGGCTTAACCCTTAAACGGCCCCCAATAGGGCTCAGTGAAGAGATTGAGCTTCACTCGAG
>NZ_JAFMKL010000080.1:0-7768 GCF_017852955.1 Vulcanococcus sp. DEBay_Sum22DG08_74 | reverse complement strand
GCGGTGGGCCTGGAGGAGGCCGTGCGGCAGATGAAGGCTTTGGTCCAGAATCCCCGCCGGGAACCCCTCTTCGGCAGCACCAGTTCATGACCCAGTACCACTTCGTGGCCGCCAGTGAGGCCTTCCTCACCGTGGAGGAGCCCCTCGATGAGGTGCTGCGCGAGCGTGTCCGTAATTACGGCGAGCAGGGCAAAGCCATCGACTTCTGGCTGGTGAAGCGCCCCGCCTTCCTCCAGGCCCCCGAGCTCAAGGCCATTGCCGAGCAGGTCCCCCAGCCCGCCGCCGCGGTGGTCTCCACCGATCCGAAGTTCATCGACTTCATGAAGCTGCGTCTGGAGTTCGTGGCCAAGGGCAGCTTTGAGGCGCCCTCCAGCTCCATCCCCGACGCCCTGGCCAGCGCCGCCTGAGCTCAGAAGAGACCGAGGAATTTCTTGCGGGGCTCATCCCCATCGGATCGGCCCTGCGCTCCGTCCTGCTGGTAGCGGGGCTTGGCATCACCAATGGTGAGCACCGCTTCTTTGTTCTTCCACCAGATCCAGTCGCGGATCGGCGGGGTGCGGGTGAGTTCCGCCTGGGTCAGCCCCAGACCCAACTTGGAGGAGGCGTTGAGGAGCACCTCCACCATCTCGTCGCCGTTGGCGCACTTGGCTAGGGCCTCATTGGTGCGCTTCGCCCCATCGAGGGCTTTCACCAGAATCTCCACCCGCCGACCCACCGAGAGGCTGCGCGGATCAACCGGCTTGGGGCTCTCCGGGGTCTGGCTGTCCATCCAGAGGGGCGTGGTTAAGGGGACGTTATCCCGTTTTCAACCTCTGCGAGGGGATGCGCAAAAGGGGCTGACAGATCGTCAAGGCTCCAGCCAAAGTGGGAGATATGACGACCGTCAGTCGCAAAGCCCGCCACTGGGTCATCGGTGATGTGCATGGCTGCTCGGGGTCCCTCGAGAGCCTGCTGGCGCAACTCCCGACGGGAGACCGTCTGATTTTTTGCGGCGACGCCATCAACCGCGGCCCCGACACCCCCGCGACGATGGATCGCATCTGGGGGCTAGTGGAGAGCGGCCGCGCCATCTGGCTGCGGGGCAACCACGAGCAGGATCTGATCGAGGCCCTGCGCAGCGATGAAGGGGCCAACAAACAGGCCGGCGCCGAGACCCGCCGTCAACTCGGCAGCGACGGTTGCGCCCTTTGGCTCAAACGCCTGGAGCAGTTGCCCTTGGCCTACTGGGGCGAAGGTTGGGTGGCCACCCATGCCGGCTTCAACCCCAGCACCTGGCAACCGGACCTACGGGTGCGCATGGGGTTTTGGGAGCAGTACGACGGACGCTTTGGCGATGTGGTGATCGGCCACACCCCCGGCCCGAACGTCCGCCGCCTGCCCAACATCGTCATGGTCGACACCGGCGCCTGCTACGGCGGCGACCTCAGCGCCTACTGCCCCGAGAGCCGCGAGGTGGTGTCAGTTCCGGGTCTTACCCATAGCCTGCAGTCGCCCAGCCTGAGCCCCGTCTGAGCCTTGCTCACGGTCTACCGCAGCAATCGCGCTGAGCTGCTGGCTCGCGTCCTGGCCACCAACCTGCAATTGCATCCGCCGGGGCTGCTCGAGGAGGCCCAGGTGGTGGTGAACACCTGGCCCACCAGCCGCTGGCTGGGGGAGCAACTGGCCCTGGCCAACCCCGCCGGCATCGCAGCGAACCTGCGCTTCCCCTTCCCCAGCAGCCTGCTGCGGCAATTGGTCAACCAATGGCTGGGGGACGCCCCACCGCAAAGCGGCCCCGATCCCTGGCGCGCCCAGAACCTGGTCTGGCCGTTGCTGGAGTTGCTGCCGGAGCTATTGCAAAGCCCAACGGCTCAGCCCCTGCGCCAATGGCTGGCCGTTCGCTCCTCCGGACTGGACCGACTCGATCAGGCCCTCTGGCAATTGGCCCGAGCGATTGCCGATGCCATCGACGACTACGGCCTCTATCGCCCGGCGATGCTCGAGGCCTGGCTGAGCGAGCAACCCCAGACGCTGCCGGAGGGGTTGCAGTGGCAGCCGGAGTTGCTGCGCCGTTTGGTCGAACGCCTGGGCTGCCTGCCCTTTGGCGTGCGGGCACGGCAGCTGATTCGCCGGCTCGAGGCCGGCTGGAGACCGGAGCTGACCAGCGCGCAACCGCTGCGGCTCTTCGGCTTAAGCAGCCTGGCCCCGGTGCAGGTGGAACTGCTGCAGGCCCTCTCGGCGGTGCGCCAGGTGGAGCTCTACATGCTCACCCCCTGCCGCGATCTCTGGCAGCGCAGCGGCCCGGCGGCCCTCAGTGATCCCCTGGCGGCGGACTGGTTGCTGAGCGTGCCGAGCCTGGAGGCCCGCTTTGGCCGGCTTGGGGCGGAATTTCAGCAGTTGCTCGAGGGAACCGGCGAGAGCCAACTGGGCCAATGGCAGGAGGGGGATCTGTTCTTTGCCCCCGCCACCGTCGCCCGACACGAGCAGCGGGAACCGTCCCTCCTGGAGCAACTGCAAGAGCAGCTGGTCTGCGGCGAACCGGAGGCCGATCAACCCCTGCATCGGGACCCGCAGGATCGCTCCCTGGAATTCCACGCCTGCCCGGGCCGGCTGCGCCAACTCCAGGTGGTGCGCGATCAGATCCTGCAGCTGCTGGCGGCGGACCCCAGCCTCGAGCCGCGGGACATCCTGGTGATGACGCCCCAGGTGGAGGCCTTCGCCCCGCTGGTACCGGCGGTCTTCGGTGATGCCGAGGCCACCGGGGTGCGCCTGCCTTGGCGTCTGACGGACCGCAGCCAACAGAGCGAGGCGGGGATTGCCCAAGGACTGCTCACCCTGCTGCAACTCGGCGGCGAACGCCTGACGGCCAGCGCCCTGGAGAACGTGCTCTGCTGCGGGCCCCTGTTGGCGGCCCAACAGCTCGAAGCCGGCGACGCCGGCGAGCTCACGGCCCTGCTGCAGCGGGCGGGGTTCCGCTGGGGACTGGATGGGCGAGACCGGGGCGGGGACCCCAGCCACAGCCTGGGTTGGGCGATCGATCGACTCGTGCTGGGCCTGGTGCTCCCGGATCTCCCGGGCCTCGCCCTCGGGGACACCGCACCGATGGCCCTGGGCGGCAGCCTCGAGCAGCAGGGCCGCTGGATTGGCCTGTTGCGGCAACTGCTCAGCAGCCTGCGCTGGTTCGCCCAGGCGCGGCGGGTGCCGGAGTGGGTGGAGGGCCTGCGGGAGCAGCTGCCCCTGCTCTTTGGCGATGGGGGGAGCTGGGCTTGGGAGCTGCAGACGATCCATGCGGCCCTGGCGGATTGGCAGGCGGTGGCCGGGGAGAGCCCCCTGGAGCTCGCCGCTCCGGTGGTGGCCGATGTCCTGGCGGAGCGCCTGAGCGAGGGCAGCGGCCGCTTTGGGCACCGCTCTGGGGCCCTGACCATCAGCGCCCTGGAGCCGATGCGCGCGATTCCGCACCGGGTGGTGGTGCTGATGGGGCTGGATGCCGGGGCCTTCCCCCGCCAGCGCCAACGGCCCGGCTTCCATCTGATGGAGCACCGCCGCGAGCTGGGCGATCCCAACAGCGGCGACCAGGACCGCTACGTCCTGCTGGAGGCCCTGCTCTCAGCGCGCCAGCACCTGCTGCTCAGTTGGAGCTGCCGCGATGAGCGCACCGGAGAAACCCTGGAAGCCTCCACACCGGTGCGGCAGTGGTTGGAGTTGCTGGGCCAACAGCTCGGCAGCAGCGCCGTTCCCCTGCGGGAGCACGCCGCCAATGCCCTGGAGCGCAGCAACTTCCTCGCCATGGCTCCCTGGCCGGCGGCGAGTTGCGACCAACGCCTCCTGCAGGTGCGCCAACAGCTCGAGCAGGGCGAGCTCCACTGCCAGCAGGGGCTGGCCTTCAGCACCCCGCCACCGGCGCCGCCGCTCCCCCAGACCACTCCGGCCGAGGCCTGGAGCGATCTACAGCGCTGGATCCAGGCCCCCCAGGGCCTCTGGCTGGAGCAACTGGGCATTCGCCCGAAGGAATTCGATCAGCCGGTGCTCGATCTCGAAGCCCTGCAACTGGGGGAGCGGGAGCGCGCCAGCCTGCTGCGCCGCGAATGGGACGAGGAGCCCGGGGCTGCGAGCCCCGATTGGCGCGAACGGGAACGGGGCCGGGGCCTGCTGCCCCCCCTGGCCGCCGGAGCCCTGGAGGTGGAGCAGTTGGAGCAGCGCTGGCAGAGCCTGAGCAGCTGCCTGGAGCTGCTGGGGGAACCCGAGCAGCAGCCTGCGCAGTGGCAGGGCTATGCCGCGGAGTTGAACCGCCGCGGCGGCCAGCTGGTGCTGGTTCACACCGCCAAACCCCGCACCCCCCAACGCCTGCAGCTCTGGCTGGAGTGCCTGCTGGCGGCGGCCGCAGGCCTGAACCTGCAGGGGGCCTCCTTGGTGGGCCGCGACCGCCATCGTTTCCGTGTCCTGGAGCGCTTTGAGGCCCCCGCCCCCGAGCAGGCCAGCGCCCTGCTGGAGCAACTGCAGAGCTGGCGCGAGGCGCACCGTCAGAACTGCTGGGCGCTGCCGCCGGAAACCGGCTGGGCCTACGCCAGCGCCGAGAGCAGCAAACCCGGCCAGGGGCGCGGTTGGGCCAAAGCCAAGGAGATCTGGGAAGGGGGCTATCAACTGCGGGCCGAGCGGGACGATCCGGTGCAGCGGGTCTGCTTTGGCTCGGACCTGCCCCTGGGGGACCTGCTCACAGCGGAGCTGCAGACCCTGGCCCTGACGCTGCATGGGCCGCTGCTGGAGCGCCGCCAGGAGGTCAAGCCATGACCCTGGCCGCCTTTGACGCCAACGGCTTCAGCCTGGCGCCGGGGATCCGGCTGCTGGAGGCCAGCGCCGGCACCGGCAAAACCTTTGCCCTGGCTCACCTGGTACTGCGGCTGCTCAGCGAGGGACGGCGCCCCCTCGAAGTGGAGGAGTTGCTGGTAGTCACCTTCACCGATGCCGCCGCGGCGGAACTGCGGGACCGCATTGCCCGCCGCCTGCAGGAGGCCCTGGTCCTGCTCGATCACGCCAACCCCGAGGCCGACGAACCGCTGCAGCAGTGGCGCTCAGCCCTACAGGCCGATCAGGTCATGGCGATCAAGGGCCGCTTGCTCTTGGCCCTGGAGCGGCTGGATCGCGCCGACATCACCACCATCCACGGCTTCTGCCGCCGCACCCTGCAGCGCCACGCCCTCGAGGCCGGCCTCGGCCCGGAGGTCGCCCTGGAGAGCCAGGGGCGCGAGCGGAGACAACAGCTGGTCCATGACTACTGGCAGCAGCAGGTGCTTCCCCTGCCGCCCCATCTGCTGGCGGGCCTGCAGAGCCAACAGGTCAACCCTGAGCAGCTGGTGAACCTGCTGGGCAGCCTCGATGGCGACCCGGCCCTGCAGCTCGCCCCCCTGCCCGAGGGTTGGAGCACGGACCTGACCCTGGCGGAGCAACTCGCTCCCCATTGGAGCCGCGTTTGGCAGCAGTTCCAGGCGGAGTGGGAGGCCCGCAGCGAGGACCTCGAGGAGGAGTTCGCCGCGGCCGCCGTGGAACTCAAGAGCCTGGGGGTCAAGTACGCCCCCTACCGGCTCAAGGCCAAACCCGACCGCCTGAACCGCGTTCAGACCTGGCTCTCCCAACTGGAGGCACCAGCCGGCTACGACGCCCTGCTTCAGCAGGAGGAGCTCAAGAAGTACTTCCACCCCGGCCCCTTCACCAAGGCGGCGGCCCCGGCCCACGGCGATCAGGTCTCCTTGCCCCAGGCCCCCCTGCTCCAGGCCATCGCCGCGGTGGTGGAGGGGCCCGCCGAGCTGGCCCTGCTGCACTTCTGCCACTGGGGGCGCGCCGAGCTGCAACGCCGCCGGGAGCGCAGCGGTGAGATCAGCTTCGGTCAACTGCTCGAGCAACTTGATCCGGGCCCGGAGCCCCGCGAGTCCTCGCCCCTGCTGCAGGCCGTCTCCCGCCGCTACCGGGCCGCCCTGATCGATGAGTTTCAAGACACCGACCCGATCCAGTGGCGGATCCTCAAGCGGGCCTTTGCCCAGGAGCCCAGCCGGCACCTGCTGGTGATGGTGGGCGATCCCAAGCAGGCGATCTACCGCTTCCGCGGCGGAGAGCTGCAGACCTACCGCCAGGCGGCCGCCGAGGCCGATGGCCGCTTTGGCCTGTTCGAGAACCGCCGCTCGAGCGCAGCACTGGTGGCGGGCCTGAACGCCCTGATGCAACCCGGGTTAATCCAGAGCGCACTGGAGGTGCCCCAGGTGCTGGCCAAGGCCAACAAGGGACAGCTGGAATGCCCCGGCAACCCAGCGCCGCTGCAGCTGCTGGAGCTGGATCCAAGCCAGGGGCTCGAGGCCCAGGTGGCCGGCCTCTGCCAGGACCTGCTGAGCCAAGGGCTCCTGCTCAACGGCCGGCCGATCGACCCGGGCGACCTCTGTCTGCTGGTCAGCCGCCACGAGCAGGCTGAGGCCCTGCGGGCCGCCCTGGAGCGCCGGCAGATCCCAAGCCGTCTGGTCAGCCGCGGCGATGTCTTTGAAAGCCTCGGGGCCAGTGCCCTGCAGCGTTTCCTCGATGCCCTGGCCCAACCCGGCCAACTGGGGCGCTTGAAATTGCTGGCGGCCTCGGCCCTGCTGGGCTGGTCCGCCGCCGAGATCGAGGCCAGCAGCTCCGCCCAGTGGGATCAGCTCGCGGCCGAATTGAGCACCCTGGCGGAACGTCTACCCAAACTCGGCTTAACCGCGGCCTTGGCTCACCTCCAGGGAACCGAGGGCCTGGCACGACTCTCTCTCCGGGGCCGGGCCCTGGCGGATGTGCAGCAGGCCGCCGAGCTGGTGCAGGAGCAGATGCACCGCCAGGGCCTGGGGGCCCAGGCGGCCGCGGACTGGCTCAGGCGGCTGCGCCTCGAGGAAAACCGGGACACCCCCGAGGCCCATCTCTGCCGCAGCGATGCCGCCGAAGCCGCCATCGCCGTGGTGACCGTGCACCGCAGCAAGGGATTGGAGTACCCCCTGGTGATCTGCCCCTACCTCTGGAAGGGCAGCAGCAAAGCCAGCAAGCGCCTGGGCCGGCGCTGGAGCTCCGGCGGGCAACCCCAACTGGACCTGCACCTCAATCCCCACTGGGGCGTGGGCCGGCTCGCCGCCCAACAGGACCAGCAGGCACAGATCGCTGAGGCGGAACGGCTGGCCTATGTCGCCTGCACCCGCGCCCAACACCTGCTGGTACTGGGCTGGCCCGGAGCGGATCAGGCCGACCCCGGCAACCCCCTGGGCAGCTGGTTAGACGAGCGCGAGACGGAGCTACCGCTGGAGCGGATCCAGGCGTCTGCAGAGATCCACCGGCCCTGGCGGCCGGAGCCCGCCGAGGGAGTGCTGAGCCTTGGACCCCGTCCCAAGCGCTCCCTCGACAGCAGTTGGGGCAGGGCCAGCTACTCCGCCTGGGCCCACTCCCAGGTGAGCCTGCCGCCGGAGCAGCAGGAGGAGGGCCGTGACACCGATGCCTTGGGCGATGGCTTTGCGCAAGCCCTGCTGGAGGAGGGCAACGCAGCCCAGCCGACGACGTCCTGGCCCGAGCTGGGCCCCCTCGCCCATTTCCCCCGGGGTTCGGGTCCTGGCGATGCCCTGCACCGCATCCTCGAGCGCCTCGACTACGGCGCCGTGGCCCGCGGGGAACGGCAGGAGGCCGATGCGGTGATCGAGCAGGAACTGCAGCGGGCCGGCCTGGGGGGCCCGTCGTGCGAAGGCCTCTTCGAAGGGCTGCAGCAACTGATGCTCACTCCCCTGGGTGGCCCCCTGGGCGC
>NZ_JAFMKL010000011.1:0-30142 GCF_017852955.1 Vulcanococcus sp. DEBay_Sum22DG08_74 | reverse complement strand
CGCCAGTCCCAAGGCGCAAGGGCAGGCCACCACCAGGACCGCGATGCTGAGCTGCAGACCCAAGACAAAGGGTGTTTCAGCCGCCAAGCCCAGGCTGCGGTGCCCGCCGTGCTGGTGGAGTGCCGGTGCAGCGCTCAAGACCTGCGGCCAGAGCTGGGCGCCAATCAACCACCAGAACAGGAACGTGCCCAGGGCCAACAGCATCACCACGACGCTGAAGCGCCCCGCCACCCGATCGGTGAGGGTTTGAATCGGCGCCTTGCGGGCCTGAGCGCTTTCCACCAAAGCAATGATTCGCGCCACGGCGCTCTCGCGGCCGGGGCGCAGCACCTCAAGCTCCAGGGTCGCCTGCAGATTCAAGGAACCCGCCGCGAGCTCCTGACCGACACCCGCCAGCAACGGCAGGGGTTCACCGGTCAGGCTGGAGACATCCAAGCTCGACTGGCCCTCGAGCACGCGACTGTCCACCGGGACCCGATCCCCCGGCAGCAGCCGCAGGCGATCCCCCGGGCGCAGGGCGCCGACGCGCACCGGCTCGAGCCGCACCTGAGCGCCACTGCCCAAGACCAGCAGCGCCTGATCCGGTTGCAAACGGGCCAACTCCTGCAGCGCCCGTCCGGTGCGAAAGCGTGCCCGCTCCTCGAGGAAACGCCCCATCAAAACGAAGCCCAGCAGCATCACCGGCTCGTTGAAAAAGCACTGCCAGCCAACCGCCGGCCAGAGCAAGGCCACCAGGCTCGCGAGGTAGGCACTGCCCATCCCCAAGCCCACCAGGGTGTCCATTCCCGGGGCACCGGCCCAGGCCGAACGCCAACCCTGAACCAAGATCGGGCGCCCCGGCAGCAGCAGAGCCGCGGTCGCCACCAGCGCATGCAGGCGAATGTCCGCCAGGGGGGCAAGGGGCAGCTGACCGGCTTCCGCCAGGTGCCCGGAGACCGAGAACACGAGCAGCAGAAGCGCCACCATCAGCTGGCGCCAGCGCTGCCACCAACTGAACTGTTGCTGCCGCTGCGCCAGGCTCAAGGGCCGGTCCTCGTCATCGAGGCTCCGCAACGCGGCGGAGTAGCCCATCGCCGCCAGGGCCTCAATTAAGGGCTGGGCTGGTTCCTGGACGTCGGGGTCCAGTCCCACCCAGGCCGTCCGGTTGAGCAAGTTCACGCTGGCCTGCCGCACTCCGGGTTGGGCCAGCAAGCGCTGTTCCACCGCGCGGACACAACCGCCGCACTTCATGCCCTCCACATCCAGCAAGAGCGGCGCCACCGGCTGGGCTGCTGGCTCGAGCTCTGGAGACACGAAGACACAGAGAGGAGCCCCAGGCTAGGGAGTTCTCACGGTTCTCCCCTGATCCGCAGGGCACAAGTCAGGATGGGGCGACGAAGCTCAGGTGCAAGCCGTGCCCCGCTCCCAGCGCAACGACAACTTCATCGACAAGAGCTTCACGGTGATGGCGGACCTGATCCTCAAGGTGCTGCCCACCAACCAACGGGCCAAAGAAGCGTTTGCGTACTACCGCGATGGCATGAGCGCCCAGGCGGACGGTGAATACGCCGAAGCGCTCGACAACTACGCCGAAGCGCTCAAGCTGGAGGAGGACCCCAACGACAAGGCCTTCATCCTCTACAACATGGCCCTGGTGTTTGCCAGCAATGGCGAGCACGAAAAGGCTCTCGAGCACTACGGCCAGGCCCTGGATCTCAACGGCAAGATGCCCCAGGCGCTGAACAACATGGCGGTGATTCACCACCACCTGGGCTCCATCGCCGAAGAGCAGGGCGAGAGGGATGAAGCCGATCGCCGCTTTGATCTGGCGGCGGACTTCTGGGGCAAGGCCATCCGCCTGGCGCCCAACAACTACATCGAAGCCCAGAACTGGCTCAAGACCAGCGGCCGCGGCAGCGTTGACGTCTACTTCTGAGTTGGCGTTGGGGAATTAAGCCCTGTCATCGGCGGGGTTCACCCCCAGGGCCGCCACCAGGGCTTCAGCGACGCTCCCCGCCTCGTGAAGCTGCAGGTCCAAGCCGGCCGCCAGCCGGCCCAAGCCGGAGCCCTTGGGGACCACGGCCCGGTTGAAGCCCAAGCGAGCCGCCTCCTGCAGGCGCTGCTCCAGCTGCCCCACGGGACGCAACTGGCCGCCCAGACCCAACTCACCCACCAGAACCGTGCCCGGCGGCAGGGTCAGATCGCGGTAGCTCGCCACCACAGCGGCCGCCACGCCCAGGTCAGCCGCGGGCTCCTCCACGTCCAAGCCACCGGCCACGGCCAAGTAGCAGTCGAAGCGGGAGAGGGGCAGCCCCAGGTGCTTCTCCAGGACCGCCAGGATCTGGTGGAGGCGGTTGGTGCCGATTCCTGTGGCGGTGCGGCGGGGGCTGGCGTAACTGGTGGTGCTGACCAGGGACTGCAGTTCCACCACCAGTGGCCGGGTGCCCTCGCAGGCCACGATCGTCGCCGTTCCGGCGCTGGGTTCATCGCTGCCCAAAAACAGCTCGCTGGGGTTGAGCACCTGGGCCAGGCCCTGGCCGCGCATCTCAAACACCCCCAATTCATGGGTTGCGCCAAAGCGGTTTTTCACCGCCCGCAGCAAGCGGTGGCTGGCGAAACGATCCCCCTCAAAGGTCAGGACCGCATCCACCAGGTGCTCCAGCACCTTCGGCCCCGCCAACATGCCTTCTTTGGTGACATGGCCCACCAGCAACAGCGCCGTGTTCTGACGCTTGGCGATCCGCGCTAGGGCGGCGGCACATTCCCGCACCTGGGCCACGGAGCCCGGGGCACTGCCCAGTTCGCCGTCGTGCAGTGCCTGGATGCTGTCGATCACAGCCACGGCCGGCCTCAGCGCCTCCAGCTCCTGCAGCACCAACTCCAGGTCTGTCTCCGCCAGGAGCTGCAGCCCACCAGGCCCCTCCTGCGGGGGCGGGAGCTCCCCTTGCTCCTCCGCCAGCCGGCGCCAGCGGAGCTTCACCTGCTGGGCCGACTCCTCCGCACTCACATACAGAACGGAATGGCGGGCCGCCATCGCCTGGGCGCTCTGCAGCAGCAGCGTGCTCTTGCCGATGCCGGGGTCACCGCCCAACAGCACCAGGGAACCCGGCACCAACCCACCGCCGAGAACGCGGTCAAACTCGCTGTAGCCACTGGCCAGGCGCTGCAAGGGGCGATCGCCAACGGCCGCAATGGGCTCGGAGCGGCGCGGCGCGGCGGGGATTGGAGCATCGGCCTCGCTGGCCACCACCGGCCGGCGGCGACGGTTGTCGCTGGCGGGGGCGGACTGCTCCACCAGGCTGTTCCAGCTGCCGCAACTGGAGCAGCGGCCAAAAAACTGCCGGGTCTGGGCTCCGCAGCTCTGGCAGACGTAGGTGCTGGTGGTGCGTGCCAAAGGGCTGAATCGGGCAGAGGGATGAAGACGGTGTATGACGAATGTGGGGTTTCGTCGATCACGAACCCCGCCAGACCTCTTCAGTAGGTCTAATCACTTAGTAATGGCCACCCAGACTGGCGCAATGACGGCCTCCTCCGCTCCAGCCAAGGAAACGATTCTGGTCGTGGATGACGAGGCGAGCATCCGCCGCATCCTGGAAACACGCCTCTCGATGATTGGCTACCAGGTGGTCACCGCCTGCGACGGCCAAGAGGCACTGGAGGCCTTCCGCAACACCAACCCGGACCTGGTGGTGCTGGACGTGATGATGCCCAAGCTGGACGGCTACGGCGTCTGCCAGGAACTGCGCAAGGAATCCGACGTTCCAATCGTGATGTTGACGGCCCTCGGGGACGTGGCCGACCGGATCACGGGCCTCGAGCTCGGTGCCGACGACTACGTCGTCAAACCCTTCAGCCCCAAGGAGCTCGAAGCCCGCATCCGCTGCGTGCTGCGCCGAATCGACAAGGAGGGGGCTGCCGGGATCCCCAATTCAGGCGTCATCCAAATCAACGAAATCCGGATCGACACCAACAAGCGCCAGGTGTTCCGCGGCGATGAGCGCATTCGCCTGACCGGCATGGAATTCAGCCTGCTGGAGCTGCTGGTGGGCCGCAGCGGCGAACCCTTCAGCCGCGGCGAAATCCTCAAGGAGGTCTGGGGCTATACCCCCGAGCGCCATGTGGATACCCGGGTGGTGGATGTTCATATCTCCCGGCTGCGCTCCAAACTGGAAGACGATCCGGCTAACCCCGAGCTGATCCTCACGGCTCGCGGCACCGGCTATCTGTTCCAACGCATCGTTGAAGCCGTTGCCCCAGAATCCAACTGACGCGACGGGCCAAGGCGCCTCAAACCGCCGAAACCGCCCGAAAGCCATACGGCGGCTGGTGATTTGGTATCGCCGCAATGCGGCCGTCACCAGCTTGGTGGGTTCAGCCTCCGCAGCCGGCACGGCAGCGGGCTCGATGGCGGGCTCCGTCGTCACCACGGCGGGAACGGCGGCTGGAGCGGCCGGTGCAGCCGCCAATACGGTGCTGCAGCCCCTGGTCTTTGACCCCCTCCGGCGCCTGCAGCAAGGCGTGGGTGGTGTGGATGGTGAAGCCATCAACGATGCCGATCGGCTCTGGGTCGCCGTCGATGGCATGGGCGGCGACTACGCCCCCGGTCCGATTCTCGAAGGCTGCCTGCGGGCCGTCCGCCTGCTGCCCGTACGGGTGAAGTTCGTGGCTGAAACCGCCGCTGTGGAGGCGGCCGTTGCCGAACTCGAGCTGGGCGAGGAACTGAGCGAAGCGCAACAAAAGGGCCTGCTTGAACTGGTGCCCAGTGGCCCTTCGGTGGGCATGAACGAAGAGGCCACGGTGGTGCGCAAGAAGCGTGACGCCAGCATCAACATGGCCATGGATCTGGTGAAGGCCGGAGAGGCCACGGCCGTCTACTCCGCCGGCAACTCCGGGGCGGTGATGGCCTCAGCCATCTTCCGGCTGGGACGGCTCAAGGGCATCGATCGCCCCGCCATTGGCGCCCTCTTCCCCACCAAAGATCCCGCTCAGCAGGTGCTGGTGCTCGATGTCGGCGCCAACATGGACGCCAAGCCCAGCTACCTGCACCAGTGGGCTCTCCTGGGGAACATCTACAGCCGCGATGTCCTGCAGGTCCAAGAGCCCCGCATCGGCCTGCTGAACATCGGCGAGGAGGAGTGCAAGGGCAACGACCAGGCCCTCAAGACCTATCCCCTGATGGCGGCTGAAACCCGCTTCCGCTTTGCCGGCAACTGCGAGGGCCGCGACGTCCTCTCCGGTGACTTTGATGTGGTCGTCTGCGACGGCTTCACCGGCAACGTGCTGTTGAAGTTCCTGGAGAGCGTGGGCAGTGTTCTGTTGGATGTGCTCAAGGCCGAGCTCCCCCGCGGCCGCCGCGGCAAGGTCGGCTCCGCCTTCTTGATGAGCAACCTGCGGCGGATCAAGAAACGCCTCGACCATGCTGAACACGGCGGCGCACTGCTCCTCGGGGTCAATGGGGTCTGCGTCATCGGCCACGGCAGCAGCAAAGCGCTCTCGGTGGTCAGCGCCCTGCGCATCGCCCATTCCGCTGCAAACCACGGCGTGATGGACGACCTGCACCGCCTCAGCGAAGCCGAAAACGAAACCATTGCCTGTGGTTGACTGACCCCCACCGTCTCGGGCCAGGCCATATGACCAGCGCTGCCAAAGCCGGGACCCCCTGGGGCATGGCCCTGGTGGGGTGCGGCAGTGCTGTGCCAGTGAACCGGGTTAGCAACGAACAACTCAGCACCCGAGTCGACACCAGCGACGAGTGGATCCGCACCCGCACGGGCATCGGCGCACGGCGCATCTGCAATGCCGATGAACCCCTGACCGTCATTGCGACGCGCGCAGCTGAGGCCGCCCTGGAGCATGCCGGTTGGCAACCGGAGGATCTGGACCTGATCCTGATGGCCACCTCCAGCCCCGACGATCTCTTCGGCACAGCCCCCCGAGTGCAAGGTGCCCTCGGCGCCAAAAACGCGGTGGCCTTTGACCTCACCGCCGCCTGCAGTGGCTTCCTCTTTGCCCTGATCACCGCCGGCCAATACCTGCGCAGCGGTGCCATGCGCCGGGCCCTGGTGATCGGCGCCGATCAGCTCAGCCGCTGGGTGGACTGGGACGACCGCACCACCTGCGTGCTCTTCGGTGATGCCGCCGCTGCCGTGGCCGTCGAAGCCTGCCCCGCCGACCAGGACGGCCTGCTGGGCTTCCAGATGCGCTCCGATGGCAGTCGCAATGGCTGCCTGACCCTCGCTCAGACCGACAGCCATCACCCGGTCCTCGACGGGGTCAGTGCCCAGCAGGGTGGCTTTGAGCCCCTGCGGATGAACGGCCAGGAGGTCTACAAGTTCGCCGTGCGCGAAGTCCCCGCCGTCCTGAAGGAGCTACTGGAGGACACCGGAACCGAAGCGGAGCAACTCAACTGGCTGCTGCTGCACCAGGCCAACCAGCGCATCCTCGATGCGGTGGCCGATCGCTTCAAGATTCCCCACGAGCGGGTGCTCAGCAACCTGAGCAACTACGGCAACACCTCTGCCGCCACCATTCCCCTGATGCTGGACGAGGCCGTCAAGGATGGCCGCGTTCAACCCGGTGACCTGATCGCCAGCAGTGGCTTTGGCGCTGGACTGAGCTGGGGCGGAGCCCTGTTGCGCTGGAAGGGCCCCGCGTAGGCTCCCCCGGTCACTTCAATGCGCGGCCATGGGTAACGCCTGGGTTTTCCCTGGACAGGGCTCTCAGAAGGTGGGCATGGCCGCGGGGGTCCTGGAACTCCCAGGAGCCAAGGAGCGTTTTGAGGCCGCATCCACCCTGCTGGGCCGCGACCTGCTGGCGATCTGCAACGGCGAAGCCGAGGGCGAGCTCAGCGATCTGGGCGACACCCGCAACACCCAGCCCGCCCTGTTTGTGGTGGAAAGCCTGCTGGTGGATGGCCTGAAGGCCCAGGGCCGCAGCGCCAACCTGGTGGCTGGCCACAGCCTCGGCGAACTGGTGGCCCTCTATGCGGCCGGCGTGTTCGATGCCGCAACGGGTATCCAGCTGATGAAGACCCGCAGCGAGCTGATGGCCGCCGCCGGTGGCGGCGCAATGACCGCCGTCATGGGCTTTGACCGCGGCGAACTCGAAGCCCTGGTCAATGCCACCGAAGGCGTGGTGATTGCCAACGACAACAGCAGTGCCCAGGTGGTCCTCTCGGGCAGCCCTGAGGCCGTCAACAGCGTCAGCAGCCAGCTGAAGTGCAAGCGGGCGATCCCCCTCGCGGTCAGTGGCGCCTTCCACTCCCCCTTCATGGAGCAGGCCGCCTCGGCTTTCGCCGCCACCCTGGAGGAGGTCAGCTTCGCCGATGCCTCGATCCCGGTCCTGAGCAACACCGACCCCACCCCTGAGACCAGCGGTGCGGCGCTCAAGGCACGCCTGCGCAGCCAGATGACCACAGGGGTGCGCTGGCGCGAAACGATGGAGGCCATGACCGCCGCCGGCATCAGCACCGCCGTGGAGATCGGACCGGGGAACGTCCTCAGCGGCCTGATCAAACGCAGCACCGAAGGCATCACCAACGCGCAGATCGCCACCGCCGCCGACCTGGGGCTGTGAATCGCCCCGTCAAGGCGGTCAAACGCGTCCTCCGCCGCCGCAAACCCGCCGAACCACCGGCCCTGATTCGCACCCCGCGGCCGAGCCTCACCTACCGCCTGGTGAGCTATCTGCTGGTGTTCCCGATCTACCGGCTGCTGTTCCGCGGGCGCACCGCCGGCAACGCCCATGTGCCGATGGAAGGCGCCCTGGTGGTGGTGGCCAACCACGGCTCGCACCTCGATCCGCCCCTGCTCGGACATGCCCTGGGGCGCCCCGTGGCCTTCATGGCCAAGGCGGAACTGTTCAAGATTCCACTGCTGGGACCGATCATCCGCGCCTGCGGGGCCTATCCGGTCTCCCGCGGCGCCAGCGACCGCGAAGCCATCCGCACCGCCACCGATCGCCTCGATCAGGGCTGGGCCACCGGCGTTTTTATTGATGGCACCCGCCAGGCCGACGGCCGGGTGAACAACCCCCAGCCCGGTGCGGCCCTACTGGCCGCCCGCGCCGGCGTCCCCCTGCTGCCCGTCGCGATCATCAACAGTCACCGCGCCCTGGGCACCGGCTCACGCACGGCGCGCCTGCTACCCGTCCACATCCGCATTGGCACGCCGATCCCGCCGCCGGCCAGCCGCAAGCGGGCGGATCTCGATCAAGCGACAGCCGCCTGCCAGGCCCAGATCAATGCCCTGCTGGATCAAGGCCTGATCAGCGACCCCGCACTTCCTCCAGCAGCGGACCAAAACGCTCTGCCGCCCAGTCCCTAAGGTCCCGGCCACTCACCACCCAGAGGGCCGCCCGCAGCCCATCACCCCAGACCTTGCGCCAGTCCTCGGGGACACAGCGCTCACCGCAGGGCACGGCCAACGGCGTCAGCCCGATCCCGCGGCTCCCCGCCACAACGCGTCCCACCATCAGGGCCCGGTCCATGTGGTCACTGCTGGTCACCAGGACCACATGGCGGATCTTGGAGCGCTTGAGGTCATCCACCACAGAGGTGAAGTTGCTCAGGGTGTCGGTGGCCCGGTAATCCAGCAGGACTCGCGTGTCATCGAGGCCGCGACCGCGGAATAACCAGTGGGCGTACTCCGGGTTGCTGCCGCCGCTGACCATCACCGGCAGGCCATCGCGCTTGGCGACCTCGGCCCCAACCCGCTCCCGCTCCACATCGCCGCCGAGCACCAGCACCAACTGCGGTGGGGGCAGCGCCGGGAAGACCAGTCCTCGGCTACTCCAAGCGACCGCGCACAAGGCCGCCAGCAGCAGCAGGCGCCGAGCCCTGCCGCGGCGACGGGGGCGACGGCGCCTCCTGCGGGGCCGGGATTCGGTCTGACGCTGGGCCTGGGTCATCCGCCCTCCACCGGGCTGGTGGGATAGAGCGGCAGCACCGTGCTCCAGGGCCCCGGCAATGCCGCTGCATGGGCCAGCCGCCCCAGGGTCAGCAGCTGCAGCACATCCGCCTCCGCCTCAACCTGGGCCTCGACGCCGCCCGGCCCGGCCTCATCGGGCTTAAACAGACGCGGTTCCACGCATTCGTCGATCCCCCCCAGGGCTGCGGCATCCAGGCGGTAGGCCCTCGCCACAATCCCCCGGCGCGGCAGGGTTTGCTGCAACCAGAACTGGGGCTGATCCGGCTGCAAGGCCCCGGCCGCCGCCAGGCGACGTGCGATCAGCAAAAAGCTGCTGAAGCCGTGCAGGGGAATCTGCAGCTGCTGGGCCAAGGTGCGCGCCAGGACCACGGTGAGGCGTGTTCCGGTAAAGCCTCCGGGACCGGTGGCGACCACGATCCGAGCCAACTGAGGCCAACGCTCCGCGGGCAGTAGCTCCTCCACGCAGGGGAGCAAGGCATTGGAGAGCTGACGCCCCAAGGGGAAGCTGGCGCACTGGGGAGGCGCGCCCTCCTGCTGGAGATCGCAGAGACCAACCCCCAGGGTTTCGCTTGAGCTGTGCAACGCCAGCAGCAAGGAGGGTTCGCTCATGTGGGCAGCAACTCCCCAGGACAGAGCCGCTGCCAGCGGCCCCGCTCGAGCTCAAAACTGCCGCAGGCGCGCACGTCCCACTCAACGCCCACGTCCGTGGAGCCCAGCTCCCTGACCTGAACGTGAATCTTGGGTTCGCTGGGAACGAACTGCGGCGCTGCGCAGAGATGGGCAGCGCCGTGCTGACGCTCCACTGCGTGGTAGGCCTGGCACTGGTCGACCCAGCGGCAGTCCACGCAGATGCACATCTCCAGCGTCAGCGCAGATGGGCTCATTGTGCCCGGCTCTGGCGGTTCTGCAGCGGCAGTGGCCTGGAGTGTCCTGCGCGCTGAGGACTGGCCGGTCCCCCTCTCCGCCTTTCCCGCCGATGCCGCCTTGGTGGGGGGAGCGGTCCGCGATGCCCTGCTGAACCGCCTGGGGCCAGCCCCCGACCTCGACCTGGTGGTGGCGGAAGGCGCCATCGCCCTCTGCAAGACGCTCAGCAAGCGCTTTGGCGGCAGTCCTGTGGTGCTGGACGCCGAGCGTGACATCGGACGGCTGGTGATCCGCGGCTGGAGCGTGGATCTGGCGCACCGCGAAGGCCAGAGCCTTTCTGAGGACCTGCAGCGCCGGGACTACAGCGTCAATGCCATGGCCCTGCCGCTGGCCCAACGGGACCAGCTGGTGGACCCCCATGGGGGCCTGGAGCATCTGCAGCGCCGTCAGCTGGTGGCCCTGGCGGAACGCAACCTGCTGGATGACCCCCTGCGCCTGCTGCGGGGGGTCCGCCTGGCGAGCGAGCTGGAGTTTGAGCTGGATGACACCACCGCGGGTTGGATTCAGCGGCACAGGGAGCGCCTCAGCAGCGTGGCCGGGGAGCGCGTCCTGGCGGAACTGGAGAAGCTCTGCCAAAGCCCCCAGGGGCAGCAGGGACTGCAGCGCTGCCTGGATTGGGGGCTGCTGGCCCCCTGCCCTGCCCTGGCTCCCCTGACGCCGCTCACGGCCGAGCAGGCCTCAAGCAGGGGCCTCAGCGAGCAGGAGTGCCAGGAGGCCTTGCCGTTGGCTCGCATGGCCGCGGTTCTGGATGGCCCAGGCCTGCAGCAGCTCAAGAGCAGCCGCAAGCTGCAACAGCGGGTGCAGCGCCTGCGCCATTGGCAGCAGCGGCTGGGGGCCCAAAACCCCGCGGAACATGCCCAAGCCCTCAAGGAAGCGGAGCGACTGCAACTCCACCGCGACCTCAGCAGCGATCTGCCGGCCCTGCTGCTGCACTGGCCCGCCCCAGCGGCCAAGGCCTGGCTGCGGCGCTGGCGCGACCCTGAGGACCGGCTTTTTCATCCAAGAGCGGCCATCAATGGTGATCAACTGCAGCAGGAATTAGGCCTGAAAGCCTCACCCCAACTGGGATCCCTTCTGCAGTTCTTGATGCTGGAGCGAGCCTTTGGCCGCCTTGATGGCACAGCGGAAGCCCTCGAACGTGCGCGCCAATGGCTGGAGAGGGACACCCGCCGTGATTAACTTCACAGTGAAAGGCGTTATCAACGACCTGAATTCAGCCAGTTAGGGCACAGCATTACGCCGTAGGTCGCCGATTGAACTCCGCTGTCGGGTTCGGTGCAGCCGCTTCGTGATTCACCCCCGACCAGCCAGAACCAAAACCTTTTTCTTCTCTCTCTCGTCCCATGAGCGTTCGTCTTTACGTTGGCAACCTGCCCCAGAGCTTCGATAACAAGGAGCTCGAGGCTCTGTTCTCCAGCGTTGGTGAAGGCGTCCGCTTCAAGGCTGTTCAGGACCGTGAAACCGGCGCTGGCCGCGGTTTCGGTTTCGCCAACGTCAACGACGAGAAGGTTGCTGATGCAGTGATCGAGCAGCTCAATGGCCGTGAGTTCGGCGGCAACGCCCTCCGCATCGAGCGCTCCGAGCGCCGCGACGACCGCCGTGGTGGCAACGATCGCCGTCCCGGCGGCGGCGCTGGCCCCGCCGTGGCCCGCAAGGCCGTCAACAAGGTCGTCCACCGCGACTCCGTGGAAGAGGGTGCTCCCGACCCCCGCTGGGCTGGCGAACTGGCCAAGCTCAAGGGTCTGCTGGACAACCAAAAGGCTGCGGTCTGATTGAGATGGATGAGCTGATCTGGAGCTGGAAAGGCCATCAGATCAGCTACACCCGAATCCCCCCCCAGAACGGCTCAACCGCCTGCGGTCGAGCCGTTCTTTGTGTGCATGGGTTTGGCGCCTCCAAGGGGCATTGGCGCCACAACCTCAGCGCCCTCGCCGCAGACAGCCCCGTCTATGCGATTGATCTCCTGGGGTTTGGCGGCAGCAGCAAGCCCGTCTCGCGCCTGGAGAACGAGCCCGAGACCGCCGGCAGTGTGCGCTACGGCTTCGATCTGTGGGCCCAGCAACTGGTGGATTTCTCGAGGGAGGTCATCGCTGCCGAGGGACCGGTCAGCCTGCAGCTGATCGGCAACTCCATCGGTGGTGTCGTCTGCCTCAATGCCGCCCGGATGCTCTCGGA
Organism: Vulcanococcus sp. DEBay_Sum22DG08_74; assembly: GCF_017852955.1. Taxonomy (NCBI): domain Bacteria; kingdom Bacillati; phylum Cyanobacteriota; class Cyanophyceae; order Synechococcales; family Synechococcaceae; genus Vulcanococcus; species Vulcanococcus sp. DEBay_Sum22DG08_74. The sequence goes on along the minus strand of NZ_JAFMKL010000011.1, from coordinate 18,137 downwards.
GGGCGGTCAGCCCCCGTCCCAGGTGGTGCTGATCGACTGCGCCGAGCGAGAGCTCGACCTGAAACGTCTACCGGAACAACCCATCGGCGCTCAACTCTCCAGACCGCTGGTGATGGCGCTGGTGCGGCAGCGCTGGATCGTCAGCAACCTCTTCCGCTTCTTCGCTCGGGCCGGTGCGGTACGCGCGGTGCTGAAACAGGCCTACCCGAGCGGCGGCAACGTCGACGACGAGCTGGTCCAACTGCTGCTGAAACCCAGCCAGGAGCCAGGAGCAACGGAGAGCTTCAGGGGCTTCGTCAATCTGTTCGATGACTGGCTGGCGCCGCAGCTGCTCGAGCGACTCAACGTGCCGGTGCGGATGCTCTGGGGCGAGGCAGACCCCTGGGAGCCGTTAGAGGAAGCCCGGCGCTGGAAGCAGACGTTCGCCTGTGTGCAGGACCTCGAGGTCCTACCCGGACTCGGGCACTGCCCCCACGATGAAGCTCCCGAGCGGGTCAATCCAATCTTGTGCCGTTGGCTCAAGTTGGGCTGGGAAGACGCTCAGCGCGCCTGAGCAATCACAAACGATTTGGGCAGGTCCAGGAACTTGCCCGTGCGGGGCACATAGGCGCGGTGGTTGAAGACGTCGTAATCGAGCTCTTCGATGACATCCAAGATGCCGCGGTAGAGGCGCAACGAGGCCCAGACCGGCCAACGGGCATCCGGGGCGAGCCAACGCACACCGGCTTCTGAGCGGGCGAACCACTCACGGGCACGGTCCACCTGGAAGCGCATCAGCTCACGCCAACTGTCGTTGAGGGTTCCAGCGAGCAACTCCTCCTCGCTGTAGCCAAAGCGCTGCAGATCCTCTTGGGGCAGGTAGATCCGACCGCGGCCCCGGTCTTCACCCACATCCCGAAGAATGTTCGTCAGCTGGTTGGCGATGCCCAAGGCAACGGCCGCATCACTGGTGTCCGGGGGATCACTCCAAGGGGCGGAGGTGTAGGCCGGATCAACGCCCATCACCTCCTGCGTCATCAGACCGACGGTGCCTGCAACGCGGTAGCAATAGAGCTTGAGGTCGTCGAAGGTCGCGTAGCGCGTCGTCGTCAGATCCATCCGCATCCCCTCGATCATGTCCAGATAGGGCTGGAGGGGCTGGGGATAGCGCTCGAGGGTGTCCACCATGACGCGATCGAGGCCATCCTGGATTTCGCCCTTGAAGAACGCCCGGGTGCGCTCCTCCCAACGATCCAGGCGTTCTGCCAACTCCGCGACCGGACGGGCCATGGCCTCAGGGCTGTCCATCAGCTCGTCGGTGCGCCGGCACCAGACGTAAATCGCCCAGATGGCCCGGCGCTTGGCCGGGGGCATCAGCAGGGTTCCCAGATAAAAGGTCTTCGCCCACTCCGCCGTTTCCTGGCGGCAGGCTTCAAAAGCTTCCTCGAGGGAAGGAATGGTGGAGAGATCAGCCGTTGCTGTCACTGCCGCCATCAAGCAGCCACTGCTGCTTTGGCCTGGCTGACCGCCTGGGCACAGAGCTTGCCGCTCAGCACCGCACCTTCCATCGAAGCCAGGTAGCGCTGCATGGTGTAGTCACCGGCCAGGAAGAAGTTCGGGATCGGCGAGGTCTGATCCGGACGCAGTTTCTGGCAACCGGGAACGGTCTTGTAGACCGACAGCGGGGTCTTGACCACGATCGACTTGCGCAGCTTGGCCTGGTCGTCGCCGGTGAAGTGCATCGGGAAGAGACGCTTCAGCTCCTCCATGGTGGCCGCCACGATCTCCTCATCACTGCGGCCGATCCAATCCTTGGCCGGAGCAAACACCAGCTCGAGCATCGAGCGGTTGGGATCCTCGTACTCCTTACAGGTGTTGCTCATGTCGGCATAGACACTCAACAGAGGGCTACGGCTGAAGAGCAGGTGGTCGATGTCCGTGAGCTTGCGGTCAAACCAGAGGTGGATGTTGATCACCGGGACGCCATTGAGGCCATCCAGCTTCTGGAAGTAGGGCATCTGCTTCCAAGGCTCCGGCAGGAGCAGCTTGAAGGGATCGACCGGCAGGGCACTGACATAGGCATCGGCCTCGAGGGTGAAGCCCTCCTTGCCCTTGATGCCGCCGATGCGGAAGCCGCTGACGCTGCCATCGGCATTGAGTTCGATCTCCCGCAGGGGGGAATCGAGGTGCACCTCACCGCCCCGGGCCGTGACGTAATCGACGATCGGCTGACAGAGCCGCTGGGGAGGGTTGCCATCGAGGAAGGCCATCTTGGATCCGTCGCTTTCCTGCAGGAAGCGATTCAGAGCCGTCAGCACAACCGTGCTGGAGATCTCGTCGGGATCGATGAAGTTCAGCGCCTTCGCCATGGCGATGAAGACCTCATCGTTCACCCGCTCAGGGATGTTGTGGATCCGTAGCCACTCGGTCCAGGAGTACTGGTCGCACTCTTCGACGTACTGCTGCCCGCGCAACATCGCCGGCACCAGGCCCATGCCGAAGGAGATCTTCTCGGGCCAGGACAACATGTCGTTGTTGCCCAAGATGGCGGCCACGCCGTTGAGCGGAGCAGGGATATCCGGGAAATCGAAGCGGCTGTAGGTACCCGGGGTCTCCTTTTGGTTGAAGATCATCGAGTGGCTCTTCCACTGGAGCCGGTCCTCGATGTTCAGCTCCTTGAAGAGCTGACGCATATTCCGGTAGGCACCAAAGAAGATGTGCAGACCGGTCTCATACCAATCACCCTCATCGTCCTGCCAGGCGGCCACCTTGCCGCCCAGGACATCGCGGGCTTCCACCACCACAGGGGTGTGTCCGGCGTCGCAGAGGTACTTGGCACAGGCCAACCCGGCCAAGCCAGCACCAGCAATGGCGACGCGCATGAAAAACAGGGAATCAGCACGCAACCTTAAAGGGCCCGTGCCCAGGGCTGAGTCCCTCCAGTCCCAAGCCGGCTTGACCAGACCCGCCAGGCGCTTCTTAAAGTCTTGACGCCGGCCTTCGGGTTCGCCGGTCAGCAGATTGCCTCGCCATGGCCGACACCCTGATCAAATCCACCACTCGCCACGTGCGCCTCTTCACGGCACGGGTGGAGAACGGTCAACTGGTCCCTGACGATCAGCAGCTCACCCTGGACCTGGATCCGGACAACGAATTTCTCTGGAACACGGCGGCCCAAGAGGTCGTGCAGCAGCGCTTCCAAGAACTGGTGCAGGCCAACGCCGGCAACGATCTCAACGACTACAACCTGCGCCGGATCGGATCGGAGCTCGAGGGAACCATCCGCACCCTGCTCCAGGCCGGTCAGCTCAGCTACAACCCCGACTGCCGAGTCCTGAACTACTCGATGGGTCTTCCCCAAAGCCCCGAGCAGCCATGACCCGCTCCCGCTACGGCCGCAGCAGCTACGACGAGGGTTACGGCCGTGAGAGCTATGGGGACCCGCGCCGCGGTGGCGGCCGGCCCCGGGGACCTGGCTCAGGTGGTGGTGGCGCCCCTGGTGGTGGCGGGGGCTTTCAGTTCAACGTGGGCACGGTGGCCGTGCTCGGTGGTGTCCTGGTGGTCGGCATCGGCATCGGGACCGGCATCTCCAGCAACACCCAAGGGGACCAGGGCAACATCGCCAGCTCCCAGCAGCTGGACATGGCCGTCCCCGATCCGGAGTTCTGCCGGCAGTGGGGCGCCAGTGCCTTCGTGATGGACATCGAGCTCTACACGACCATGAACCCCAGCTCGAGCTTCGTCACCCAACCGGCACTGCGGCCCGGATGCGTGATCAGAAGGGAGAACTGGAGCGTCCTGCAGAAGGAAGGGGCAGTCACCGCTGAGCAGATGCGCCAGTGCAAACAGCGGATGAACACCTTCGCCTACATCGGTTCAGTGAAGGACCAGCCGATCGTGCGCTGCGTCTATCAGACGGACATCACGGAGAACAAATTCATCACCAAGGGCGTTGCCGATGACGCCGCCGGCATCACCCCTGAAGCCGACCAGTTCTGAGGCCTCCTAGGCCTCGACTGGTTCCGGCATGGGCCGGCGCAGGGGGCTATCGGGGCTGGCAAAGACCGGCAGGATTTCCTTGCGGAAGGCATCGGCGGCCCGCGAGCAGTAGCGCGCCGGGTGGGTGATCAACTTGAGCTGCCGGCGCACGGAGAGATCCGCCAGGGCGGGACGGTGCAGGTTGCCCGCCGCCAGTTCCCGCTCGATCGAAACCACCGGCAGGAACGCAGCACCCAGTCCGCTCTGCACGGCGTTCTTGATGGCCTCAAACGAGTTGAGCTCCATCTCAATCTTCAGGCGCGAGACGTCCAGGCCCGAGCGCGCCAGCAGTTGGTCCACCATCTTGCGCGTGGTCGACTGGGCATCCAGGGAGACAAAGCCCAACCTGTACAGGTCGTCCTTACTGAGCTCCGGCAGGCGGGCCAAGGGGTGCTTGGTGGGAAGCACCAGGGCCAGCTCATCGCTGGCATAGGGGATGACCTGCAGCAGTTCATTGAGCTCGCTGGGCAGCTCGCCGCCGATGATCGCCAGGTCGATCTGGCCGTTGGCCACGCTCCAGCCGGTGCGGCGGGTGCTGTGCACCTGCAACTGAACCGCCACCTCGGGGTATTTCTGGCGGAATAGGCCGATCATCCGCGGCATCAAATAGGTGCCGGTGGTCTGGCTCGCACCAACAATCAAGGAGCCGCCCTTGAGGTTGTGGAGGTCATCCAGGGCGCGACAGGCCTCTTGGCACTGACTCAGGATCCGGTCGCAGTAGCTCAGCAGCAGGTGACCGGCCTCGGTCAACTGGGCCTTGCGTCCCCCCCGGTCAAACAGGGAGACATTGAGCTGCTTCTCCAGGTTTTGGATCTGCAGGGAGACCGCCGGCTGGGTGACGTAGAGGCTGTCGGCGGCCTTTTTAAAGCTGCCCTCGCTGGCGATCGCCCGCAGGATGCGCAGCTGATCAAGAGTGAACGGCAGATCAGCCATGGAGGGCGCTGCGGTTCAGCGGGGGGATCAAAACTCTAGGTCGATCGAACAGCGGGTTCATGCGCTTGGCCAGAATCCGCTGGATCTGAAGCAACCCTGAGCCTTGAGCAGCGCCAGCCACCTCCACCACAGCAGCCTGGTGATGCTGGCTCTACTCCTGGTCTTCGCCGTCATCCACAGCGGCGGGGCCTCTCTGCGGTACTGGGGGGCTGAGCGCATTGGTGAGCGGGCCTGGCGGCTGTTGTTTGCCGCCGTCAGCATTCCCTCTGCCGTGGTGGTGATCGGTTACTTCCTCGCCCACCGCTACGACGGGATCCGGCTCTGGAATCTCCAGGACCAGCCCTGGATCGTGCCCCTGGTCTGGGTCGGGACAGCCATCTCCTTTCTCTTCCTCTACCCAGCCACCTACAACCTGCTGGAGATCCCGGCGGTCCTCAAGCCCCAGGTGCGCATGTACGCCACCGGCATCATTCGCGTCAGCCGCCACCCCCAGGCCATTGGCCAGATCCTCTGGTGCTGCACCCATCTGCTCTGGATTGGCAGCAGCTTCATGGTCGCGACCTGCCTTGGCTTGATCGCCCACCATCTCTTTGCCGTTTGGAACGGTGATCGCCGTCTCAGCAACCGGTTTGGCGAAGCCTTTGAGGAGCTCAGGGCCAGCACCTCCATCGTTCCCTTCGCCGCGGTGCTGGATGGACGTCAACAGCTGGTGGCCTCTGAATTCCTCAGGCCCGCCCAACTGGGCATCGCCATCGCCGTTGGGGTCTTCTGGTGGGCCCACCGCTACATCGGGCTGGCCGCGACAGGCTTCAGTCGATTAGGGCTCGCGCACTGGCTGGGATAAGCGCCCGCGGGGCTGCCTACACTCGCCCTGATTCCCTGAGTGCCGGATGCCGTCGCCCGCCGAACTCGCCTGGCTCATCCCGGTGCTCCCGCTGATCGGGGCCGCGATCGTTGGCCTGGGGCTGATCAGCTTTAACCGCACGGTCAACCGCCTGCGCAAACCGGTTGCGCTGCTGTTGATCAGCTGTGTCGGAGCCGCGGCGGTCTTGAGTTACGCCGTTCTCGCCCAGCAGCTGGCGGGCGCCGGGGCCACAGAGGTGCTCTTCGACTGGGCCAGCGCCGGGGCCTTCACCTTGGAGATGGGCTTCCGCGTCGACGCGCTCGGCGCCGTCATGCTCTCGCTGGTGACGACCATCGCCGTGCTGGTGATGATCTACTCCGATGGCTACATGGCCCACGACAAGGGCTATGTCCGCTTTTTCACCTACCTCGCCCTCTTCAGCAGCTCGATGCTGGGCCTGGTGATCAGCCCCAACCTGCTCCAGATCTATGTCTTCTGGGAGCTGGTGGGCATGTGCTCCTACCTGCTGGTGGGCTTCTGGTACGACCGCGATGGCGCCGCCAATGCCGCCCAGAAAGCCTTTGTGGTGAACCGCGTCGGTGACTTCGGCCTGCTGCTGGGCATCCTCGGCCTGTTCTGGGCCACCGGCAGCTTCGGCTTTGAAGAGATCGGGGTGCGCCTGCAAGAGGCCATCAGCTCCGGCAGCGTCTCCAACGGCATCGCGATCCTGCTGTGCCTGCTGGTCTTCATGGGTCCGATGGCCAAGTCGGCCCAGTTCCCCCTGCACGTCTGGCTGCCGGATGCGATGGAGGGCCCAACCCCCATCTCAGCCCTAATCCATGCGGCCACGATGGTGGCGGCGGGTGTCTTCCTGGTGGCGCGCCTGCAACCGGTCTACGTGCCCTTCCCTGAGGTGCAGGTCGTGGTGGCCGTGATCGGCACAATCACGCTCTTCCTGGGGGCCTCGATCGCCCTCACCCAGATGGATCTGAAGAAGGGCCTGGCCTACAGCACCGTCAGCCAACTGGGCTACATGATGCTGGCCATGGGTTGTGGCGCCCCGGTGGCGGGCATGTTCCACCTGGTGACCCACGCCTTCTTTAAGGCCATGCTCTTCCTGGGCTCTGGCTCAGTGATCCACGCCATGGAAGAGGTGGTCGGCCACGAGGCGGTCCTCGCCCAAGACATGCGGTTGATGGGCGGGCTGCGCAAGTACATGCCCGTCACCAGCAGCACCTTCTTTATTGGCTGCCTGGCCATCAGCGGTATCCCGCCCCTGGCTGGTTTCTGGAGCAAGGACGAAATCCTGGGCCAAGCCTTTGGCAGCTTCCCGATCCTCTGGGCCGCGGGCTTTGTCACCGCCGGGATGACCGCCTTCTACATGTTCCGCCTCTACTTCCTGACCTTTGAAGGGGAGTTCCGCGGCAACGACAAGGCGATGCAAGCCCAGCTGATGGCCGCTGCCGGCAAGGGAGGGGACGAGCACGGCGAGGACCATGGCGAACACCATGCCCACGCCGATCATCCCCATGAATCCGGCTGGCAGATGGCCATGCCCTTGGCCGTCCTGGCGGTCCCCTCGGTCTTGGTGGGTCTCTTGGGTGTGCCCTGGAACAGCCGGTTCGGCACCCTCCTCGATCCCCAGGAAGCCGCCGAGGTGGCAGAACACTTCAGCTGGTCTGAATTCCTGCCCTTAGCCGGAGCCTCCGTGACGATCTCGGTGATCGGCATCAGCGTGGCCGTCCTGGCCTACGCCCTGCGCAAGCTGGACCTGGCGACTGCAGTGGCGGGTCGTTTCCCCAGCATCAATGCCTTCCTGGCGAACAAGTGGTACCTGGACGACATCAACGACAAGCTCTTCGTTCAGGGCAGCCGCAAACTGGCGCGCTCGGTGCTGGAGGTGGACTCCAAGGTGGTTGATGGGGTCGTGAACCTCACCGGCCTGGTCACCCTGGGGAGTGGAGAGGGCCTCAAATACTTCGAGACCGGCCGTGCGCAGTTCTATGCGCTGATCGTTTTCGGAGGGGTGATCGCCCTGGTGGTGCTCTTCGGAGCCCTGGGCTGAGGCCTTCGCACAACGCTCTGTGTGACATCGCCCACTCCCAGGGGCGCGTCACGGTGAGCATTTCTACACTCCGCCTAAAGCGATTCGCTTTCGGTGATCCTGGACTTCGTCTCAACCCTGGCCGTAGCGACGGAACAGGCGAGCAGCTCGGCATTCCCGTGGCTCAGCGCCTCGATCCTGTTCCCGATTGCAGCGGCCCTCTGCATTCCGTTTATCCCTGACAAGGGAGATGGCAAACAGGTCCGCTGGTTTGCCCTGGGCGTGGCCCTGATCACCTTTTTGATCACCGTTGGGGCGTATCTGACGGGGTACGACCCCAGCGACCCGAATCTGCAATTGGTGGAGCGGGTCAGCTGGCTCCCGCAAGTGGGGCTGTCCTGGTCGGTTGGAGCCGACGGGATCTCCATGCCGCTGATCCTGCTGACCAGCTTCATTACTGCCCTGGCCGTGCTGGCGGCCTGGCCCGTGAGCTTCAAGCCCCGCCTGTTCTATTTCCTGCTGCTGGCGATGGATGGCGGCCAGATCGCCGTCTTCGCTGTCCAGGACATGCTGCTGTTCTTCCTGGCCTGGGAGCTGGAGCTGCTGCCGGTCTATCTGCTCTTGGCGATCTGGGGCGGGAAAAAACGCCAGTACGCCGCCACCAAGTTCATCCTTTACACCGCTGGCAGTTCGCTGTTCATCCTCCTGGCGGGCCTGGCCATGGCCTTCTACGGCGGGACCACCAGCTTTGAGTACAGCGACTTGATGGCCAAGGGCTTCTCCTTGAAGTTCCAACTCCTGGCCTATGCGGGCCTACTGATCGCCTTTGGCGTCAAGCTCCCCATCGTTCCGCTGCACACCTGGCTCCCGGATGCCCACGGCGAAGCGACGGCCCCGGTCCACATGCTGCTGGCCGGGATTCTGCTGAAGATGGGCGGCTACGCCCTGCTGCGTTTCAACTGCCAGATCCTTCCGGATGGGCATGCGGTCTTCGCGCCACTGCTGGTCGTCCTGGGCGTGGTGAACATCATTTACGCCGCCCTGACCTCCTTCGCCCAACGCAACCTCAAACGCAAAATCGCCTACAGCTCGATCAGCCACATGGGCTTTGTGCTGATCGGCATCGGCAGTTTCAGTGCGCTGGGCTCCAGCGGGGCGATGCTGCAGATGATCAGCCACGGCCTGATCGGCGCCTCCCTGTTCTTCCTGGTGGGTGCCACCTACGACCGAACCCACACCCTCCAGCTCGACGAGATGGGTGGTGTGGGCCAGAAGATGCGCAAGATGTTTGCGCTCTGGACGGTCTGCTCCCTCGCTTCCTTGGCCCTGCCCGGGATGAGCGGCTTCGTCAGCGAGCTGATGGTCTTCGTCGGCTTTGCCACCGATGACGCCTACACCCTTCCCTTCCGGGTGGCCATCGATGGCCTGGCGGCCATCGGCGTGATCCTCACCCCGATCTACCTGCTCTCGATGTTGCGGGAGATCTTCTACGGCAAGGAGAAGGCCGAGCTCGTCGACCACACCAACCTGGTGGATGCCGAGCCGCGGGAGATCTACATCATCGGTTGCCTGCTGGTTCCGATCATCGGCATTGGCCTCTACCCACGCCTGATGACCGACAGCTACAAGGCCTCCATGGAACAGTTGGTGGCCCGAAACGAGAGTGCGATGAAGGCCCTGACCGCTCCTGCCGGAGCAGGCCTGATTCGCCAGGCCCCCCTGCAGGCACCAGCCCTGAGCTAGGGCCATTACGAAGCGCAGCCTCTCAGCGGCTGCGCGTGCAAGATCTTCGTAATCTCAAAAACAGCTCAACAGCGGCCCCTCGCAGCCATGAAGCAGCTGAACTTCCTGCTGATCTTCAGTTTTGGTCTGGCCACGGTGATGTTCACCCTGGAGAACACCGCGCCCACCACCGTGCGCTTTCTGCCCGGGCTGACCACCACCATGCCCCTCGCCGCACTGCTGCTGGTGGTGGGCGGTGTCGGCGCAACCGCCGCCTGGGTCTTTGCCGTCTGGACCGGTGTGGTCAAGCGGGTCGAAAGCCAGACCGATCCTGGCGAGTACGAAGCACAACAGGTGCGCATTCGCGAGCTTGAGGAAGACGTGCAGCGCTACCGCGCCACCGTGGATGCCCAGCTGGGCCTGCTCCCAGCCGCTGGCGAAAGCTCCGCCCAGGGCGAGGCCGCTTAATTGCACGCCTAGGGGCGCAAGATTGGCCAAGAAGCCCATGAAAAGAATGGGCTCAGATCGCTCTTGGGCACTGGCTTAACCCGCTTCAAGCCGGTACCTTCAGTCCAGTCCGCAAGAAACCGTGGCCGAAGGTGGCGCCAGGCTTGCGATCCGGCTGTTGCAGGACGCCGCCGAGCGGGGTGATCTCGACCCCTGGGACGTCGATGTCATCGCTGTCGTCGACGGCTTTCTCGATCAGCTGCGGCAGCGCATTGAAGTGCCCAAGCTCGTGGCGGCCCTCAACAAGGGACGCGGCGGCAGCTACGAACAGGACCTCGCCGAAACCAGCGAAGCCTTCCTCGCCGCCTCGGTGCTGGTCAGCCTGAAGGCGGAGGTCCTCGAGGCCCAGACCTTCCCCCCTGAACCCGAACTGGACGAGGGGTATGACTTTGACTTCGATGCCGAGGGGCAGGGTTGGCTGCTCACCCCTGGGCTGGAGCTCCCCCGCAAACCGGAGCGCCATCTGCTGCGGCGCCCCGTAGCCCCGCCACCGCTGCAGCGCCCGGTGACCCTGGGCGAACTGATCCGGCAACTCGAGGACATCGCCGAGCGGCTCGAGCAGGAAGAGGGACAAGTCCGCAACCGCCAACGCAGCCGCCGCTACAGCGACCGGGCCGCCATCGAGCAGGTCGCCGCCCTCGCCCACCGCGAGAAACTGCCGGAAACCACCGCCGCCCTGAGCCAGTTCCTGCTGCAGTGGCCCCAATCCCTGGAGTGGACGGGTTTTGAGGGTCTCGTGGAGGCCTGGGCTGCCGTCGCACCAGAGGATCTGGACAGCGATCGGGTGGGGGTGTTTTGGGCGCTGCTGTTCCTCTGCTCCCAAGGAAAAGTGGAGTTGGAGCAGCAGGGCGGCTTGTTCGGGCCCTTGCAACTCAAGCGGCTGCTCGATGAGCGGGAATCGGTGCAACTGCCGCTGCCCTCTGAACTGGGGTCAGCTCGGGGGCCGGCTCGTGAACCCATTGCGGCCTAAGTCTTTTGCGTAGGGTGGCGCGATGAAGGCGATGATCCTGGCCGCGGGCAAGGGAACCCGTGTGAGACCCATTACTCACACGATCCCGAAGCCGATGATCCCCATCCTTCAGAAACCCGTGATGGAGTTTCTGCTGGAGCTTTTGCGGGAGCACGGGTTCACCGAAATCATGGTGAATGTCTCCCACCTGGCTGAGGAGATCGAGAACTATTTCCGCGATGGTCAACGCTTTGGCGTTGAAATCGCCTACAGCTTTGAAGGACGGATTGAAGACGGCGAACTGATTGGTGATGCCGTTGGCTCCGCCGGTGGCCTCAAAAAAATTCAGACCTTCCAACACTTCTTTGATGACACCTTCGTGGTGCTCTGCGGAGATGCGCTGATCGACCTCGATCTCAGCGAAGCCGTGAAGCGCCACAAGGCCAAAGGGGCGATGGCGAGCTTGATCACCAAGCGCGTTCCCCGGGACCAGGTCAGCAGCTACGGCGTCGTGGTCACCGATGACGACGGCCGGGTGCGTTCCTTCCAAGAGAAGCCCTCTGTGGAAGAAGCCGCCAGCGACATGATCAACACCGGCATCTACATCTTCGAGCCGGAAGTTCTCGATTTTGTCCCCGAGGGTGTTCCCTTCGACATCGGCTCTGACCTCTTCCCCCAGCTGGTCGCCAACGGCGCACCGTTCTACGCCCTGCCGATGGACTTCGAGTGGGTCGATATCGGCAAAGTCCCCGACTACTGGCAGGCCATCCGCAGTGTTCTGCAGGGCGAAGTGCGCCAGGTTCAAATCCCCGGCAAGGAAATCCGTCCGGGCATCTATGCCGGCCTCAACGTGGCAGCCAACTGGGACAAGATCCATGTCGAGGGACCGATTTACGTCGGCGGCATGACCAAGATCGAAGACGGCGCCACAATCATTGGCCCCGCGATGATCGGACCGAGCTGCCACATCTGCGAAGGCGCCACGATCGACAACTCGATCATCTTTGACTACTCCCGCATCGGACCCGGCGTTCGTTTGGTCGAGAAGTTGGTCTTTGGTCGTTACTGCGTTGACCGCAATGGCGACCACTTCGATCTCCAAGAAGCAGCCCTGGACTGGCTGATCACCGACGCCCGTCGCCAGGACTACGCCAAGCCCTCTGCGCAACAGAAGGCCATGGCCGACCTGCTCGGCACCGATCTAGCGATCAGCAGCGCGAGCTGAATCCCGCGCGCTCCAGGATCAGGGGAATGCGCTCCTCGGCCTTCACGGCCATCAGGTGAACGCCCTGACAGGTTTGGGCGTAGCGACGGACCTGTTCCGCGGCGATGGTGATTCCCTCGTCCGCTGGATTGCTCGCGGCGGCGAGTCGATCAATGATCGATTGAGGAATACAGGCGCCGGGAACGACGCGGTTAATGAAGGCGGCGTTTTTCGCCGATTTCAGGAGAAACACCCCCGCCAGTACCGGCAGTCCTAAGGGTGCGGTGATCTCATCGACGAAACGCTTCAGGCAGTCCTCGTCCATCACCATCTGGGTCTGCACAAATCGCGCGCCCGCCTGCTGCTTCCGGCGGATTCGGCTGCTTAGGCCACTCCAACTGGGGCTTTGCGGATCGGCCGCTGCACCGGCGAACAGGTCCGTTGGACCATCCGGTAGGGGGCCATCCACCGGATCCTCACCGCGGTTAAAGGCCGCCACCTGCTTGAGCAAGCGCACCGACTCCAACTCGTTGACCGGCCGGGCCTGCGGTTGATCTCCCGCCCGAACCGGGTCCCCCGTCAGACAGAGGATGTTTCTGATCCCCAGGGCATGGGCCCCCAGCAGATCGGCCTGCAGACCAATGCGATTGCGGTCCCGGCAGGCCTGCTGCCAGACCGGCTCGACACCGGCGTCTAGCAACAGCCGACAGACCGCCAGGCTGCTCATCCGCATGACGGCGCGGCTGCCGTCGGTGACGTTCACGGCGTGCACCCAGTCCTTCAGCAACGCAGCGTGCTCAAGGGTCCGCTTGATCTCCCCGCCACGGGGGGGCATCACCTCTGCCGTCAGGGCAAACTGGCCCGCCTCAAGCGCCTGCTGTAGCCGCAAAACAACCTTGCTTAACAGGGCCCATCATTAACCACCGCTGCCATGCCCAGATGGGATCGGCTGCCTACAGTGACAAGGCGTCTCGGGGCATGGATGACTGATCGAAGCAGCCTCGGCCATTCCCCCATGGACCTCTCCGAGCGCGAACTGGAGATCATCCAACTCGTCGCCCAAGGCCTCACCAATCAGGAGATTGGCGAGAACCTGATGATCAGCAAACGCACCGTGGACAACCACGTCAGCAACGTCTTCACCAAAACGGGCGCCAAGAACCGCGTGGCGCTACTGAATTGGGCGATGGATCACGGCAAGATCTGCCGCGATGGCTTCAATTGCTGCAACCTGCCTGGGGACGAGGACTAGCTCCCGACTCCACCGCCGCGAACAGCGGCTCAATGCTGAAGGCACCCTCGCCCAGGGCAAAGAGCTCGGCGTAGGCGAGGCACTCGGCCTGATCCAGCCCACAGCAGCGGAGCACTCCGTCTTGGTCGTAAAGGCCGAGCAACGAACAACCTGGTCAATCCTTAAGCAAATCCTAAGGCAGCTCAGCTGTGCTCCAGCCAGGGGGTCCGCTCCGCCTCGCTCCAGCGGGCCCAGGGATGGCTTGCCAAGGCCGCATTGCTGAATTGGCCCAGCCCGGTGATCTCCCGCACGCACCAATCCGGGATCTCCACGGCCTGATCGGCCCGCTCCAGTTCCACTTCGGCCAGAACCAAGGGGGCGTTCTCCCCTGCAAAGACATCCAGAACCCAGTCCCCACCCGGTAAATCCAAGCCGAAGCGACGCTTAATCAGCTGCGCCTCACAGCGCTCGAGCAACGCCGAAGCATCGGCCGCCGGAATCGCGTACTCAAACTCTTGCCGGGCGATTCCGCCGGCGGGGAATTTGAGCGTCAGCCAAGCCTCATCGACGCCGGCCAGGCGGACCCGCGAGGTCATCGCCTGGGAGGAGTTCGGCAGGTACCCCTGGGCGAAGTCCCGCTGCCAAGACACCACGGAGCGCCACTGCTGACCGGAGACCAGAAAACGACGCTCAATCTCGAGGGCCATGGGCTTGCTCTAGTTGGGAGACGGCTCGGCGGCCGTCAAACTGCCGGCCCAATGCAACTTATGGGTCAAGGTGCGGTAGTAGGAGGGGCTCTGCTCCAGCAACACCATCAAGGCGTGATGGGGGGAGCGGCGCACATCACAGCGATCCCCGGGCTCCAGAACCGCCGCGAAGGCCCCGTCCTTCCAGAGGCGCACCCGACTGTTGGAGGGACCCAGCGGCCAGACCGCCAACTGCGCCCGGGGCGGAACCACCAAAGGACGGCTGGAGAGGCTCATCGGACAGATCGGGTTCACCACAATCGCCTCCACACCGGGATGCAGGATCGGGCCGCCGGCCGCCATCGAATACCCCGTTGAGCCGGTCGCGGTCGACATGATCAGGCCATCCCCCCGGAACTGATCAACCACCTCCCCATCAATCTCCAACTCCAGGACGCAGGTGGGGGTGACCTCGTCGATCCCGGGCCTCAGGTAGAGGTCATTGAGGGCCGTATGCACCGTGTCGCTGCTGTCGGTGCGCGCCTCGAGCATCATGCGCCGCTCAAGGGCAAAGCGATCGTCCCGAAGTCGCTGCCAGAGATCGAAGGAACCCTCGGCTTCATGACCATGGCCCAGCAGCTTGCGCTCCTGGGTCAAAAAGCCGAAATGACCGCCGACATTGAACGAGAGGATCGGCACGTCCAGGGACGCCAGGTGCCGCGCGGCCCCAAGCACCGTTCCGTCTCCGCCCAGCACCACGGCCAAATCCGGCGGACTCCCCTCATCCGCCAAGAGTCCGGGGAAGGGGTTCGCACTGGCCCCACTCATGGCCACGGCGACCTTGACGCCTTGATCGCGCAAGATCTGGGCGCAACGCCGGGCTTGGCGCAGGGCAGCCTGGCTGGCCGCTCGATGGATCAACCAGACGGTCTCAAGGCGCATAAGCCAGAGCTGAGCTCGCGCCCAGCCTGGCTACCAACGCAGCAAGTTGAAACGCTCCATATCCACCGTTTCACGGTTCCGATACAGAGAGAGAAGGATCGCCAGGCCGACGGCAGCCTCAGCAGCCGCCACGGTGATCACGAAAATTGCAAAGACCTGTCCGCGAATCAGCTGGCCATCGAGGTAGCTGGAGAAGGCCATCAGGTTGATGTTCACCGCATTGAGCATCAGCTCGATGCTCATGAGTACCCGCACGGCGTTGCGGCTGTTGATCAATCCCCAGACACCCGTGCAAAACAGGATGGCGGCCAAGGCGAGATAGCCCTGGAGAGGAACGGTGGTGGGCAGCTCGATGGACATCAGTTGGTTTTCTCCAGGAGCAGGGGCGTGCGGGATTTCTCGATCAAACCCTGATCAGCGGGTTCGCCGGTGACCACATCGGTGCTGAAGACATCGCGGCGGGCCAGGACGATCGCGCCGATCATCGCCATCAACAGCAGGACTGACGCCAGCTCGAATGGCAGCAGGTAGTCGCTGAAGAGGTGCTCACCGATGCGAATGGTGGCCTCTTCGCCAATGGGGGTCGGGCCGGGCAAGGCCCAGGGGGTCGTGAAGGCCACCCGCAGCAGCAGGGCAAACAAACCAGCGCACACTGCACCGGAGAGGAAGCGACGCACGGCCAGGCCAGGGATCGCCGCCAGGTCTTCCTTCTTGTTCACGAGCATGATCGCGAACAGGATCAGGACGTTGACCGCACCGACGTAGACGAGCACCTGGGCGGCCGCCACGAAACTGGCATTCAGCAGCAGGTAGAGACCGGCAACCGAGAGGAACACGCCGCCCAGCAAAAAGGCGGAATAGACGATGCTCGGCAGCAGGACCACGCCAAGGGCGCCGATGGCGACCGCTGCTGAGAGGAAGACAAAGCAGATGAACTGCGTGGAGGAAGCAATGGTCATCAGGCGTTCTCCTCCTTCGGCAGGGTCTTGAGGACGTCAGCGGGCAGTTTGCCGGCCCGCGGACGATTGGGATCCACGCCATGGGGATCCATCTCCCCTTTCGGCAGATAGGCCAGCTCCCGCAGGGGCAAGACCGCTGGGTCGCTGGTGACGCTGGTGGGGAGACGGCCGAGGGCGACGTTGTCGTAGTTCAGGCTGTGGCGATCGAAGGCCGCCAGCTCGTACTCCTCGGTCATCGAGAGGCAGTTGGTCGGGCAGTACTCGACACAGTTGCCGCAGAAGATGCACACCCCGAAGTCGATGGAGTAGTTGCGCAGTTCCTTTTTCTTGGTGGCTTTGTTCATCACCCAATCCACCACCGGCAGGTTGATCGGGCAGACGCGCACACACACCTCACAGGCGATGCACTTGTCGAACTCGTAGTGGATTCGGCCGCGGTAGCGCTCCGACGGAATCAGTTTTTCGTAGGGGTACTGAACCGTGATCGGCCTGCGCTGAAGGTGGTCAAAGGTGACCGAAAGCCCCTGGGCGAGGTAGTTGGCCGCACCCACCGCATCGCGGGTGTAGTCACCGACTTTCTTGAGGAACCCGAACATGGAGTGGTGGGAAGGGGCGGTGGCGCCGGCACCATGATGGCCTGGCGACCTGGCAAAGGGGGGTGGCGGTGGGGAATTAACCGCCGAAGAAGGCCGGGAACGCGAGCTTCAGACCAGCGGTCACCAGCAGGTTGACCAGGGCGACGGGCAACAGGAACTTCCAACCCAGGTCCAGCAGCTGGTCAATGCGCACCCGGGGAACGGTCCAGCGCAGCAGGATCGCGAAGAACACCAGCAGGTAGGCCTTCAGGACCGTCATCACGATCCCGGTGGTGGCGGTGATCACCTGCACCAGGGGAGCGTCGATCGGCTGACCCGTCAGGTTCACCACCCACTCGACGGGAAGCGGGAAGCCCCAGCCACCCAGGTAGAGCACCGCCACCAGCAGGGCGGAGAGCACCAGGTTGATGTAGCTGCCCAGATAGAAGAGGGCGAACTTCATGCCGGCGTATTCGGTCTGGTAGCCAGCCACCAACTCCTCTTCAGCCTCCGGCAAGTCGAAGGGAAGGCGCTCACATTCGGCCAGGGCGCAGATCCAGAAGATCACGAAGCCGACGGGCTGGCGCCAGATGTTCCAGCTGAGGATCCCCGCACCGGTCTGCTGGTTGACGATGTCAACCGTGCTGAGGGAGTTGCTCATCATCACCACGGCCAGCACCGCCAAGGCGAGGGGGATCTCGTAGGAGATCGACTGGGCGGCGGCCCGCAAGCCACCGAGCAGGGAGTACTTGTTATTCGAGGCGTAGCCAGCCATCAGCAAGCCAATGGGCTGGATGCTGCTCAGGGAAATCCAGAGAAAGATGCCGACGCCGACATTGCTGATCAGCAGGTGCTGGCCGAAGGGCACGACCAACCAGCTCAGGATCACCGGCACCAGGACCAGCACCGGGCCCAGGGTGAACAGCAGGCCGTCGGCTCGGGCCGGAATGATGTCCTCTTTGAACAGCAGCTTCAGGCCGTCCGCGAGGGGCTGAAGGATGCCCAGGGCACCGGCGTATTCGGGGCCGATTCGCTGCTGAACGGCAGCCGAGATCTTCCGCTCGAGCCAGACGTTGACCAACACGCCAACGACTGCAGCCACCAGGACCACCAGCATCGGCAGCGGCAGCCAGAGCAGGTGGGCCATCCCCGGCGACAAGCCGAAGCCCTGCAGCACGTCCGTGAAGCTGGCCTCAAGGTCGAGCCCGGCACTCACGACAGCGGGATTGGCGATCACCATGGGTGGTCTGTTGATGGGGGCAACTTAGGCCGGCGCAGCCCTTAACGGCCTTCGATCGGCTGCCAATCGCGGCCGCTGGAGCCGGTGTAGATCTGCGTGGGCCGGTAGATGCGGTTGGCACCGAGCTGTTCTTTCCAGTGGGCCAGCCAGCCTGCGGTGCGCGCGATCGCAAAGATCGGGGTGAATAGGTCCTGGGGAATGCCCAGTTTTCGGTAGACCAAGCCGGAATAGAAGTCGACATTCGGATAGATCCCCTTCGGACCCAGGCGCTCGGCTGCCGCGGC